>CATWBR010000126.1 GCA_958349075.1 uncultured Clostridium sp. | reverse complement strand
CCGTATAAATACCAGTCATCTCCATACAGCCAAAGTTCATCATCATAATCTTCCGGATCCATATCCGGGAGGCGGCGCAGCGCTTCCTCCATCTCCTCTGCGGTCATGCTTTTCAAAGAATCGGAATCATCCATGATTTCCCCCAGCCTCATTGCCCATGATGTGACGAAATCAATATCGCTTCCTGATATTTATAAATAGTGCACCCGCCCGGTCGATGTGTCATAATTCAGCTCTATCTCACCACCCGCCCCGCGGTCGGCCTTTTTGACATGGTAATAATTCCCGCTGACAAAGGAAGTTTCCTCGTGTCCGTCATCGTAAACGTATTTCCGGTTGTCACTGTAGCGCTCAACATTTACCTCAATGCTGTCGAAACCGAAAATAAAGTCGTCGATCGCTTCCTCGGCTGCGGTGACGGTAAGCCCGGAATGTGAATACCAGTCGCAGTCCGATTCCGCCGCCCTGGCTTCTTCCTCACTTACCTCAAATTCCTGGTACGTACCGCCGTATCCGTCGTCCCAGTTTTCTCCATCGTCCGGCAGCTCCAGGATAAAACCGTCGCCGCCCGTCCCATAAGGTACCCGCGGCTCTGCAAATATCCATCCGATTATCACAACCGCGGCAAGAACCGTGGCGATGATGACCGATGGAGGAAGTCCGCTCCGCCGTCTTCCTCCTGCCGGACGGTATACAGGCCCGGTCCTGCCGGAAGGCGCCTCCCGGTACACCGGTTCCGGCGTCTTCTGCGGCATACTTTCTTCCTGGGAGATATCGTCGTACTGTCTTTCACCGCCCGCCGGTGATTCGTTCGCTGAGTAAGGGGATGCGTCGCCGCGGCTTTGATTTAAATTATAGTTTCGTTTCTCATATCTGGGCTGCCATACTATCTTCCTGCAGACCGGACAGAAATTTCCCGGCTTAAGCTCTGTATCACAGATCGGGCAGATTTTCATTTTCATCCCTTTTCCCCTCCTCTTCTGTATTGCGGTCCGCGGTGTTTATACCGATGGTCGTTAATGCCGATGGTGTTTGTACCGATGGTCTTTAATGCCGGCGGCATCCTTCCCCGCTCCGCCTATTATCAGCACTCTTCCGGTTTTTCCGGCGTTACTGGATTTTCAGGCTCCACTGGCTGCAGTCCCACACTTTTGTGGCAAAGCCTTCGTAGAAGTCGGGTTCATGGCAGATTAAAACAATATTTCCCTTATATTCCGTCAGCGCACGTTTTAACTCCTCCTTTGCCTCCACATCCAGATGGTTGGTCGGCTCGTCCAGGAGAAGCAGGTTTGATTCCCTGTTAATAAGTTTACATAATCTTACCTTTGCCTGCTCACCGCCGCTCAAAACCCGGACCTGGCTCTCGATATGTTTGGTGGTCAGACCGCATTTTGCCAGGGCGGAACGAACCTGGTACTGGGTATAGGAAGGGAACTCCTTCCAGATCTCCTCTATGCAGGTAGTCGTATTGCCCGGAGCCATCTCCTGCTCAAAATATCCGATATAAAGATAATCGCCCAGAGTCACCTTGCCCTCCAGGGATGGTGTCAGGCCGAGAATACTCTTTAAAAGCGTAGTTTTACCAATTCCGTTGGCGCCGGTCAGCACAATCTTCTCACCTCGCTCCATATAGAGATCGAGCGGTTTGGAAAGCGGCTCATCGTATCCGATCACCAGGCCTTCCGTCTCGAAAATACATTTTCCTGTAGCCCTGGCTTCCAGAAAATGGAATTCGGGCTTCGGCTTTTCCCTTGCCAATTCAATTACATCCATCTTGTCCAGCTTTTTCTGGCGTGACATCGCCATATTCCTCGTGGCAACCCTGGCCTTATTTCTTGCAACAAAGTCCTGGAGCTGGGAAATCTCCTGCTGCTGTTTCTTGTACGCGGCCTCCAACTGGTTCTTTCTGACCTCATACACTTCCTGGAATTTATCATAGTCTCCCACATACCGGTCAAGGCGCTGGTTTTCCATGTGGTAAATGATATTGATGACACTGTTCAGGAACGGAATGTCATGGGAAATCAGAATAAAGGCGTTCTCATATTCCAGCAGGTAGCGTTTCAGCCATTCAATGTGCTGTACATCCAGATAGTTGGTCGGCTCGTCCAGAAGCAGGATATCCGGCTTTTCCAGGAGAAGTTTGCCCAAAAGGACTTTGGTTCTCTGGCCTCCGCTCAGATCCGTTACATCCTTGTCCAGCCCGATGTCCGTAAGCCCCAGGGCGCGTCCAACTTCCTCGACCTTGGCATCGATGGAATAAAAATCGTGATTCATCAGGAGATCCTGGATCGTTCCCAACTCCTCCATCATCGCATTCATTTCATCCTCAGGCGCATCACCCAGGTGATCGCAGATGTCGTTCATCTGTCCCTCCAACTCAAACAGGAAGGCAAACGCATTCTTTAACACATCCCGGATTGTCATTCCTTTTTCCAGGATCGTATGCTGATCCAGATAGCCGATGCGGACTCTCTTCGCCCACTCCACTTTTCCCTCGTCCGGCTGCAGTTTGCCGGTAATAATATTCATGAACGTGGATTTTCCCTCTCCGTTCGCTCCAATCAGGCCAATATGCTCCCCCTTCAGAAGGCGGAATGATACATCATGAAAAATTGCCCTGTCGCCAAATCCGTGGCTCAAATGTTCTACGTTTAAAATACTCATTTTATAAACTCCTCGATTTATATCAGGCAGCGGCTCCATTAATTAGGGGCAGCGGCGCCTGTTTTGTTCTTTTTTCGTTTCCACCTCACCATTCTACATGACAAAACGGGATGATGCAAGTGGGAATAGAAAATGGGACGGAATGTGCGGGACGTGGGTGAATCTTCAGTCTTAGCAAGCTCTCCGGCAAAGAAAAAACTCCCGGTTGGGAGTTTTTCCCCCGCCGGGAGTTTTTTATCATTACCTGGTAATTAACTATATTAAAGAAGTGTTTCTATATAGCCGACCGGACACATCGTGCGTTTTGAAATTTCTTCCGGGGTCAGGCCCTGGTTCAGGCAGCGTTTTATTACGCTCTCCATGCTTTCAGATACTTCTGCGATATATTTGTCCGGATCGTAGAAACGCATGCTTTGCTGGCCCCATGGGTATTCTTTCACATGGTGTATGAATTCCACCCCCTCTGGTTTGTCCAGTTTTTTCTCCCAGTCTTTTATATTTTCGACCTCAAAGTAGAGCTGGAAGTTATTTGCTTCTGGTTTCAGGGGCAGTGATTTCCCTACAATTGCTTCATAATTAGTCTGCAGGCTGAGACCATTTTCAAATGATATATGCTCTCCCAGATCCATAAGTACTTTCTGTTCCATTATATTTTCGTAGAAATTTCTTGATTTTGCCATGTCTTTTACTACAATCAATGTGCCTCCGTATCTCATGCGGGTACCTCCTTTTTCTACTATTATAATCTAAAATTTTGCTATCTCACTGTAAAAATCGGACATGTTGGCCCGGTATTCCTGAGGCGTGATGCCGCATACCGCTTTAAAGTCCCTGATATAATGTGAGATATCGTAAAATCCGGATTCTTCTGAAATATAGGAGATACTGTATTTGGCATGATGGAGCAGATGAATGGTTCTGTTAATACGGACGATTCTTGAAAAGTGTTTGATATTCAGTCCCAGATATTGGTTGAAAAGCCGGTTCAAGTGCCTCTCGCTGTAAAAAGTCTTCTCCGCTATTTCTTTAGGACTGATGTTCCCGCAATGCTCAATAATCAGCCGGACCGCCAGACTGAATTCTTCCGGGTAACGGTTACGGCGGCTCAAAAGAAGCAGGTTTTCAATGCCTCCGAGCAATTCTTCCGCCGTCACCGCCTCACGGAATATTTCTTTGACCGCCGAATCCAGCAAAGGATCGATCATTTCAAAAGGAATGATTTTATCCGTCAATTCATTCTGCCTCGTCCCCGTGAATACAAACAGCCCCGCGGGCTGAAATTCAATAATAAATATAACGCTGCATTCATTGGCGCTCTTGCCAACCGCATACGGTCTGGAAGACGGGCCGAACAGCAGCCCCCGCAGATTAGACCAATCAGTGGAACCGTCGTACGTAAATACAAGCGTTGCGCTTCCATGCGGCACAATCTTATAGTCCTCAGAAACAACCCCCTTCTCAGGAAATGTGACGGTAAAATTAGAAATTAGAGTCTTTAGCTGCTCACAGGGAGAAAAATAAGCAAAATTATCTTCACAAATCAAAAGCTCATTCGCACCCGCTGCCGAAAAATCCGCACTTTCTTTTGTAATCATCCGTTTCTATTCCCCCTTCTCCAAAACAAAATACATCTATCAAAACGCTAAAAACCTTAAAAGCCTCATCAAGTGCAGTTAGAATACCATACAATCCTAATGATTAACAGTATTTTGCAATCATTTCACGGGTATTTCACCAAAACAATGAAAAAACGCTTTTTCCCGGCCAGACAGGCAAAAGCCCGGAAAAAGCGTTTTCGAAATCTAACAGTCCCTCAGAAAGGAGGCTCTGGCAACGGCAATGTCATTTTTCATCAATACCACCGCACCGGTGAAAGCTCATTGTTCACCCCTTTAGATACAAGAATCTGATGCAGATCAATAATTCCATTGTGGAAGGTCGCCGCGCAGGAACAGAGATAGAGTTCCCACATCCTGGCAAACTTTTCGTCAAACATTTCCTTCACTTCATCGATGTGTTCCCTGTAATTCTTCTCCCAGCAGCGGAGGGTTTTATTGTAATGCAGGCGCAGGTTCTCCACGTCCAGTGTGTGGAAATTGTCCTCACACAGACAGTAGAGCATTTCTCTGAGGCTCGGCACTACTCCGCCCGGGAATATATATTTTTTGATCCAGGGGTCTCCCGGGTACTCTTTGAGTCCGCTGATAAAATGGAGAAGAAACAGGCCCCCCGGTTTCAGCACACTGTTTACACAGTCCGCGAAAAGCTGGTAGTTTCCTCTTCCCACATGCTCCACCATGCCGACGCTTACCGCTCTGTCAAAGCTTAGTCCCGTCTCGGGCAGATCCCGGTAATCCATCAGCTTTACCGTCAGCAGATCCTCCAAGCCCTCCTCGCTGATCCGGCGGGAGAATTCACGGTACTGTTCCTCACTGAGGGTAATTCCCGTTCCCTTGACGCGGTACTGCTTTGCGGCGCGTATCAGCAGGTATCCCCAGCCGCACCCGATGTCCACAAGGCTCATTCCCTCTTTCAGGCAGAGTTTGCTCAGGATATAATCCACCTTGTTCTCCTGGGCCTGCTGCAGGGTGTCGTCCTCATTCCTGAAATATCCGCAGGAGTAACTCATCGTCTCGTCCAGCCAGAGCTTGTAAAATTCATTGCCGATGTCGTAGTGGCTCGTCACTTCCGTTTTCTGGTTCTTCCTGGACAGCGCCGGATAGAGGAGCTTTTTCAGCCCCTTCCTGTCCGTAGAGAATTTTCCCATCTGTCCCAGGAAATGATCCAGCGCGTGGTAGAGATCCCCCTCTATGTCGAGAGCCCCCTCCATATATGCCTCCCCCAGCGCCAGCGACGTGCTGGAGGCCAGATTCGTAAGCGGGATGGGATTCCTGATGCGGACCGCAAATTCCGGAGCGCCCTCTCCCACGCTGAATTCTTTTCCGTCTACCTTTATCAGAAACGGGTGCTCCGAAAAACGTTTCATGAAGTTCACCATTACATTTTCTTCCAGTTCCCTGACCATTTTAGTTCCACCTTTCTTTCCGGTTCCTTTTTCTAACAGTTTTTCCAGGAAGAAGGATTTTATTCCGGGCAGAAAGAGGGATTCTAAAATATTACCGCGGACGCACTATTACGCTTCGTTTCTATGCTCTCTTAAGCAGCTTTGCAAACTCCGATATTAGAATAACGGAAAATCCGAGAATCACGATTCTCACCCACATGAACCCGGGAAGCGGCACTGTGCCGAAAAACGCGCCGCCGTACTGCGTGATGATAACCTGCAGACCGAAGGTCAGGGCAAAAACTCCCAGCATCAGCCGGTTGGAGGCCATGTTTTTTAAGATGCTTCCATTGCCCAGCTCGCGGCTGTTAAAGGCGTTGAATAACTGGAACACCACGAACAGCGTAAACAGGATGGTAGGGAGCTGTTCCTGCGTTCCACCGAGAAAATTAGTCCAGTGCTGCGCCATAAAAACCACGGAAATAAAAATACCGTTGACCAATATCCTTGAAAGCATTCCGCGGGAAACGATATTGGAATCGCGCCGTGTGGGTTTCCGATCCATCAGGTCGCCCCTGATCGGCTCCAATCCCAGTGTCAGCGCAGGCGGGCCGTCCATGATAATATTAATCCATAAAAGCTGAAGCGCCGTAAAGGGCGCCGTAAAACCGGAGAGGATGGACGCCAGCACTACAATAACCGAGGACAGGTTCACCGTGAGCTGGAATTGGATGAAACGCTGGAAATTTTCGTAGATTCCGCGTCCCCACTGTACGGCCTTCACGATCGTGGAGAAACTGTCGTCCAGCAGAACAATGTCGCTGGCCTCTTTGGACACCTCGGTCCCCGAAATTCCCATTGCTATTCCGACGTCGGCGTTCTTAATGGCCGGTGCGTCGTTAATCCCGTCTCCGGTGACCGCCACCACATTTCCCAGCGACTTGAGCGCATTCACCACCCTCATCTTGATGACGGGCGTGCTCCTGGCAATTACGCTGATTCCGGGAAGCACGGCGGACAGCTCCTCCTCTGAAAGCCCTTCAATCTCTCCCGCTTCCACGGCCCTATGGGCATCATCAAGAAGTCCCAGTTCCCCTGCAATCGCCCTGGCCGTCACAATATTGTCTCCGGTCAGCATTTTCAGGTCGATCCCCGCCGCACGGCAGCGCCCGGCCGCCTGATATACATCCTCTCTCAAAGGATCCGTGATTGCCGCAAATCCGTCGAATATCATTTCCGATTCAATTCCGGCGCGCTCCGTTTCAAAATCGGGTTCCGCAGCCAGGTTCTTATGGGCAAATCCAATGACACGGCAGGCTTTTGACTGAAATTCCACAATCTGGGCCTCTGCCTCCTGCCGCTCATCCTCTTCCATCCTGCACATGGACATGATTTTTTCCGGGCTGCCCTTACTGTAGGCAAGACAGACATTGCCGTCCGCAATCACGGTTGTCATATTTTTGCTCTCCGAGGTAAAGGGGTATCTGTGGAGAATCCCTGCGGCAAAGCGCACTTCCCTGTAATCATATTCCGCTTTCCCGGCAGCCGCCAGGAGAGAACATTCCGTGGGATTACCGATGAATTCCACCTGCCCGTCCTCCTGGCGGAGATCTGCGGTGGAGTTGATGCAGAAGTTTTCCAGCAAATCACGATCCGTCAGTTCATCCGGTTTTACCAGAGTCCCATGGAAAAATACATCCGTCACCGTCATTTTATTTTTAGTCAGAGTTCCGGTCTTATCGGAACAAATCACATTAATACAGCCAACGGTCTCGCAGGCAATCATTTTCTTCACCAGGGCGTTCTGTTTTGACATCTTGATGATATTGATCGCAAGGGATACGGCTACAATGGTCGGCAATCCCTCCGGCACGGCGGCGACAATCAGGACAATACTGGTAATAAATGCCTCCGAAACCGTGTCAAGCGACGCTGTGCCGTTTGAGATAAATATAAAAAGCTGGAGTAGAAAGACAGCGGCGGCGGCTGTGGTTCCCAGAACCGTGATATTCTTTCCAAGCCGGGCCATCTTCTCCTGAAGCGGTGTCGTACTCTTGTCTACGGAAGACAGTTCCCCTGCTATTTTCCCGAATTCCGTGTGATCACCGACTCCGGTCACCACCATCTTACCGCTGCCCTCCGTAATAAAACATCCCGAGTAGAGCATATTGCTGCGCTCGGCAACCGGCGTCATTTCATCGGTAAAAACGGCCTTTGCGTCTTTTTTCACAGGCATACTCTCACCGGTCAGGGCCGATTCGTCGGACATCAGCGCCGTACTCTCCAAGAGTCTTCCGTCCGCCGGCAGTTTATCCCCCGTCTCTATGTACAGGATATCCCCGGCCACCACATCCTTCTGCGGAATCATTCTGATTTCCCCGTTCCGCATGGCTCTTACCTGTGCGTCCTCGCCAATCCGGCTCAGGGTTTCAAATGCCTTTGCACTTTTACCCTCCATGAACACCGTAATCACGACGGACAGGGAAATGGCGGCAAAAATACCGACACATTCCAGAAAGTCGGCCTCTCCTCCGGTATAGTACCTCGCGGCATTGACTCCCAGAGTAATAAAACCGGCGAGAATCAGCATGATAATCATCGGCTCGGAAGATGCCGCCAGGATCCTGTGAAAGACAGATTCCGGTTTTTCCCTTGTAAACCGGTTGGCGCCGTAAACCTCCCTGTTTTTCTTTGCCTGATCCTCTGTCAGCCCTCTGCCCGGATCACTCTTAAGACAGACCAGCAGCTCTTCGCTGTTTCTTGTAAATTCACTCATTCCAAGTTACCTCCTTTGATTTTCCAAACCCGCACCGGACGCGGACACATAGCGGCATATTATATCTTCGCGCGAGTGCACATCCTGCCCGGAGGGCTTTTTCATATCATAAGAGCACTTTCCTATGATATAAAAAAAGACCCAAATACAGCCCTCCAGGCCATACATGGATCTTCATGAAAATAAAAAAAGACTGGTGTACGGCTAAAAAAGCTATACATGAGTCTCGTTATTTAAGACAAGCCAGACCGGTTCCGGTCAGTATGTTGACTTGCCACGCATACTGCGCTTACTACTCCCTCACGGGGTTTTTTCAATTGTTTTCCTATCGTAACAGAGGAACCTCCATTTGTCAAGTTTTTTCTTTCGTCCATTATTTTAAACGCCCCCCTTGAACTTGTGGGAAAAATTTTATATGATAGAAAAGATTCCAGTGATTGTCATAATACGACAGAAATCATCATAACCGCCCTGACACAGGGCAGAAACCGGGAGTGATTTTATGTATACTTATAATTGGTACCAATGGTTGGCCTTCTTCTATATATACTGTTTCTTCGGCTGGATTTTCGAGTCCACCTACGTTTCACTGAAAAAAAGACATTTTGTAAACCGGGGGTTTCTCCGCATTCCCATGCTGCCGCTCTATGGCTCCGGGGCCGTGATGATGCTGTGGGTTTCCCTGCCGTTTAAAAATAACCTGTTTCTCGTTTATATCTCCGGCGTGATCGCCGCCACAGCACTGGAGTATGTGACCGGGTATGTGATGGAGCAGCTTTTTAAAATCCGATACTGGGATTACAGTAACCAGAAATTCCAGATACACGGTTATATCTGCCTGTCCTCCTCCATTGCCTGGGGCTTTCTCACTATTTTGATGACGGAAGTGATTCACGAACCCATCGCCGGGATTGTACTGAGCTTTAACCCTAATATCCTGTTGTTCTGTGTTTTTGCCGTGACCGTCCTGTTCACTGCCGATGCCTACGAGTCCACCAAGGAGGCCCTGGCTCTCGGAAAGTCCCTGGAGGCCATGACAAAGCTGAAAGCAGAGATGGAAGATCTCCAGGCCCGCATTGCGGCGCTGAAGGAGGAGGCGGCCGAACACGTCTCAGCCGTCAGGGAAGGAACGGCCGAACGGCTGGCTAATGCAAAAGAAGAAACGGTTGAAATACTGGCTGCCGCCAAAGAAGGCACAGCCGAAAAGCTCGCTGCCGCCAAAGAGAATACGGCCGAGAAGCTGGCTGCCGCCAAAGAAGGTACGGCCGAAAAGCTCGCTGCCGCCAAAGAAGGCACGGCCGAACGGCTGGCCGCTGTCCGGGAGAATACACGTGAGAAATTGGCTCTGCTTACAAGCCAGTTAGAGGAAGTGACGGAAAGACGCCACAATCTGCTGCCGAAAAACAGCTTTCGCCATTTCTACCGCAGAGGTCTGCTGAGGGGAAACCCGGGGGCCGTATCCACCAGATTTTCCGCAGCCCTGAAGGAACTTAAGGAGCAGCTTCAGGAATTGAACGATTAGAAAAAGCCGGAGATCGCTCTCCGACTTTTTCAATATTTTTTTACCACTTTCAGCCCGCCATCTTTTTCTTTAACACGCGTACCCTGGCGCAGTTCAGTTCTATCAGGGTCAAAGCAGCTCCCAGCGGAAGCAGGCATGACCAGATGCCGGCTATCTGCCACTCGCTGACTGCAATAAAGCCGCCCAGCACACCGATCTGAAAGGAAATAATCGTAGCTGCATAAAATAGCGCTTTTTCTTTTTCCTTCGCTTCTTTTGTCCTGACATAATCCGTGATGGCCAGCACCATCTGTTTCAGATTGTTGGTGGAAAACGTAGTGGCGCTGTTGTATCCTCTCGCTCCGCTGAAAACACCCCACTGGAATGCCGATATCGCGAAAATGGGGTACAGGGCAATCACGTTGTTCATATCGGCCGGCAGAAATCCTGCCAGGACGACACCCGTAATTTCGACCCAGATACAAATTCTTCTGATGTCACCCTTCACATATTTCGGCAGCAGATATGCGGCAATCATCGATGCAATGAAAATCATCAGTGCAATTACGCGTATCACCATCTCCTGCCAGCTTCCGCCAAACCAGCCCGTAACCAGATAAATCATGTTTCCGGTCTGGGCGGAACCAAAGTTTCCGCCTCGTAACAGTATCGTATAGACGCCTAAAAAGCCTCCTATATAAGACATAATATAATGT
>CATWBR010000125.1 GCA_958349075.1 uncultured Clostridium sp. | reverse complement strand
GCATAATAATATCCCTGGGCCAGACAGCAGGAGTAACTTTTGAGCATTTCAACCTGGCTCTTTGTCTCGACTCCCTCCGCAAGCACCGGTATAGAGAGCGCTTCTCCCATGGCAATCACCATGTGGAGGATCGTCTCGGCCCGCCCGTAAGGATCGGAGGCGCTTAAAAATTTCATATCCAGCTTGATTTGATCAACGGGCGCCTCTTTCAACATATTAAGTGATGAATAACCGCTTCCGAAATCATCCATCAGAATCTTGAATCCCCGTTCCCTGAGCTTCTGGATATGTTCATGGACCGTTCTGGAATCGGACACGTATGCCGATTCCGTCACCTCCAGTTCAATCAAGTGGAACGGTATCTGATATTTTTCAGCAATCCGGTACAGATTGTCACTCAGCTTTGGATTATAAAAGCCGACCCTGGAAAGATTGACGGAGACGGGCACTGCCTCTCTCCCCTCGTCCAGCCATTTTTTTATCAATTTACATGTCTCCTCGAACATGTAGGTATCAAGCTGCCCGATAAAACCGTTGTGTTCAAAGATAGGAATAAAATCCGAGGGAGGAATGATGCCCCTTTCCGGGTGCGCCCAGCGAACCAGAGCCTCGGCTCCGATTATTTTTTCCGTGTTCATATTATATTTGGGCTGCAGATAGACCTTAAACTGCTTTTCCGTCAAAGCCGTGTTCATCTCGCTCACGATAAGCTGTGAGTGGATTAATGCCTCCCTGTGGGAATCGTCGTAGACGGCAACGTGGCGTGCATAGTTTCCCTTTATGCTGTTCACCGCCAGGTGGGCCCTGTCACACATGATATTAATGCTCTTGTCCAGGCTGTGCACGTGATAAACTCCGCAGGAGACATCGACGACCATGTCGATCGGGTACGCTTCCAGCTCTTTTCTAATCTTCTCCGTGATTTCCAACGCAGATTCTTCGTCCCCTTCAATGCACGCGACAAAGTGATCCGCCTCAAACCGTGAGCAGACTCCGCCAAGTCCTTCCGTCCATTCTTTAATAATGCCGGCCAGGAAAAAGAGGAGCTTGTCCCCCTTCTCTACCCCGAACAGATCGTTAATCACCTTAAAACTCTCCACATTAAAGAAAAGGATTTGGTATTTCCGCCCGGGCGTGGCCTCCATGTACCGGACCGCCTTCTCATAAAATGCCTTGCGGTTATACATTCCCGTCATCTCATCCGTCTCTGCGGTAATCCGGTATGCTTCCTTTTCCTTCATCTCCATTCGGATATTCATGTGCTTGCGGTATAAAAGTGCCAGCAGGATAATGACCGCCGCCACAAGAAGGGAAAACAGAATGATTCTGCCCCTGTAGTAGTACATTGTATCGAGCAGTGTCTCGTGATAGGGGTGAGCCACCGTGTGTACCATGATAATCTGGTTGATTGTGTTGTCGTCCAGGCAACTGATGGATTTATTCAGAATACTGATCAGCCTGCGGTCCTCACCGTCGGAAATCATCATACAGGTTTTTTCTTCCAGAGACTCCATCGCCGCTACCTTCAGCCCCGCGTATTCCCTTTTCTGGAGAAAATAGTTGGCTACATGGGTATTCTGTATCGTAATGTCGGCCTCATGGTCCTTGACGGCAGCAAAACAGTCCTCAATATTTTCTTTATAGATTATGTCAAAATTGCTGAACTCCTGGGGTATAAGACTGTGGCCGGACTCATAGGAATACGGAAGCGCCAGCACAGCCTTGTCGAGCTCATAAATATTGACTCCCGAATTGACGACCGCCAGGGCCGGCTGTGAGGTCAAAATCTCCGTAAGCTGCCCGCCCGCCTTCTGTATCCTCTCCTGACTGAACAGAATCCCGTTCACGATGTTGACCTGGCGCCCTTCCATCAGGTTTTCCGGACGGCTGCCAATCGGTTCCGGGACCATCTCCAGCCTGAGTCCGCTTATCTCTCCAATCTCTCTTGCAATATCCGGCAGGATTCCGGATGCCTCCCCGGTTTCGGGGTCGGTGTAGGAGAGCGGGTAAAAGCCGTCAATGCAGGCTACCGTAAGAGTTTGTCCCTCTTTTACGTACTCCATCTCCTCTCTTGTAAGCAGAGGTTCCTCGGACACACTGTTATATCCGTAATATTCATAATAAAGTTCCTCCACTATATAAGGCGACGTGGAGTAGATATTGCGGAGCGCATCGTTCAGTGCATTCAGCACCCCGCTGTTTCCCTTTGTCGTAATAATATAGAAGGGAGCCGTATCCAGCTTCTCCACTATCCTCAGATCCGTCTGCCTCGATAAGCTGCCAAGAACCGCCAGATCCGCTGCCCCGCTCTTAACCGCATCCGTTATCTCATCGACCGTGCTGCATTTAAGTTCCTGATAAGAAAACCCCTTTTCACGGGCAAAAGCGGCAAACTCTTCGCTCTGATAAGACCCCTTCAGCACGGCGGCTTTCGTTCCGTCCATTGCATCGTAATCCTGATAATAGATATCGTCGCTGCCTTTTCTCGTATAGACAAACGTGCTTTCCCGCCCTATCGGGTACCCCGCATAGTCAAACAGCTCCGCCCTTTGCGGATTCTTCTGGGCACAGCAGACAAGGTCAATCTCTCCCTTCTCCAGTGCGTTCAGACAGCCTTCCCACGTATAGTAATCGTATTCATAGCGCCATCCGGTATACTGCGATATTTTACTCAAAAAGGCCACCCCATAGCCGCTGAAATATCCGTCGCCCTCAGGTTTAATGAATCCCTCGTAATTGATATATCCAACCTTAACCGTCCGCTGCCCCTCACCGGAATCATCGGAGCCGGCAGGCGCTGCCATCGGAAATGCCAGAACCAGCACAAGCGACAGTATCAGCAGCCTGAATCGCTTTATATAATTTATCATACAAATACTCCCCGCCTAATGTGCATTTCATAACTTCTTTACTGAAAGGTAAAGGTTTTTACCTAGTGCTATTATATCACTTCTGCCGGAATTTGTACGCATTCCTATAAATTCTTTTGATGTCCTCTTATTCGGTTTAGCTATATTTCAGACTTTAAACAATGAATCCCGCCGTCTTTTCAGCGAAGTGCCAAAAATTCCGCAAGACCTTGTATTCACTGGAGTTCGGTGCTATACTTCACCCTTGAAAAGAGTTACTGTTCACACTGCATTGCGCTATGAACAGTAACCTGAAAGATACACAAGTGAGGTATTATAGAAATGAACAGAAAATTTATGGCGACCGGCATTGCCGCAGCCGCAGTACTGGCCGTCGCCGTTTCGGGATACAGGACCACCACTCTGGCCGCAGGTCCCGCCGCTGCAGAAGCAGATACAAACGCAGGCGGAGAAAACATCCAGGTCTCTTTAGATCTCCAGGCATTCATAGAATCCATGGAAGCGGAAGAACTCAAAGGCTCCCCGGCCGCAGAGATTACCGCCTTTGCCACAAAGGTACAGAATACCGTTTCGGAGCAGGATCTGGAGGCTCTGGCCGATCTCTGTGATTTCCCTATCCAGATTACCATGGAGGACGGGCAGACATGTGCGGTCGCTTCCCGCGAAGATTTTATCGCTCTGGGCAAAGATTCGGTCTTTACAAGAAATCTGGTACATGAGATCGGAATCACGGATCCGTCTGAACAGCAGCTCTATGGAAACGGGATTGTGATGGGAAATAAAAACAACGTTATCATCAACAGGATGGACGGTTCTCTTTCCGTCACAGGGTTTAATTTCTAACCCGCCGGCCATTATTTATCAGTAACGGCAATCCGTACGCTTCGCGGGCAGGTTACCGCTTTCAATTGTAGAAAAAGGAGATATGGAACGCCCGGGCGGTTCCATATCTCCTTTTCACTTTCAATCTAATCAATACCGCAAGGCCGGTCACAGGGAAATGTCGCTTCCCGCCCTGGCCCTTCTGTCCATAATTGAGTGGATAACGGGTACCATAAAGATTGCAACGATACCGCCGGCAAACCCGTTATTGTAAAGATTCATTCCGCCGTACACGATGCCGACATTCATCGCTACCGATGCGTGGAGGAATCCGGCCAGCAGACCGGCAACGACTCCAAATTCGCCTGCCACGGGGGCAAGTGTGGTGGAAAAGAGCAGTGCAAGCATCGCGGACGGAGCGTTGATGCTCCAAGCATGGGTCAGGCTGGCCAGGCAGACGCCCACCATAATTGGGAAAATATTTCTGAGGTGTTTTCCCGTCGCACTAAAGCCGACTATCGTAAAAATGCCTCCTATGGTCGGTCCGTTCAGATCGCTTCCCACCGCCAGCACAAACAGGGTGGCGAAGATTCCGTTGATTCCCATGTTCAGGGCAACGGCGGCCCCGCCCTCATCGGCCAGATAATCGGTTCCCGAAATCCCCGATGTTTTCAAAATCCTGCAGTATGACTTTATCACCTTTTCCCCTCCTACCAGAAGGGCCCCCAGTATCATTCCCCCAAACAGGACTCCTAAAAGAACCAGGAAGAGGCGGTTGTTGCCTGTGGACCAGATGAGGCGTTCCTTCGTCTCAATACCGAATGACTTCAGGGCCGACACAATAACCGTTGCAATAATACCTGCGGCAAAACCGACATTATAAAGTGAGTACCCTTTATGGGCATAATGAACATGGGTAGATAAAGGCGGCAGTACAAAGCCGATAGAAATTCCGACGGCCAATGTCAGGCAAAGGCGTCCAAGAAGCGGCATATCCACAATATGCATAATCTGCGTAATAATCGGTGACAAACTGGTCCCGTAAATTCCCACATATATGTATTTGGAAAGCGAGACCCGATGATATTTGGCGTAGAGAAGGACCCCCAGAAGAATGGCCCAGATATTCATCAGATTTTTACCGAACAGTGAAAAGCCGAACATCAGACAACTGGATGTGATGGTGTGCCCATCCATCTCCATGTCGAGATAATAAATAAATCCGATACTGATTAATGTGAGGGCGCCAGCATTGATAAATGCCGCCCCGATGCCGCCCACCGCGATATAGTCTGTAATCAGGAAATCAGGTTCCCGTATCATCGTGAATACGCCTTCCAGAATTCCCTCCAGCGGCTGAAGTAAAAGTCCTGCAACAATGAAGTAAGCTGGAATCAGAGCCAGTAAAAAGAATTTCTTTTCCCTGGTCAGAGATTTCATTTCGATCATAAATACACTGCCTTTCTATGGTGTGGATGTACTTTTCACTCCTCACCACCTTCAAAAAAAGGGTATGCAAATATTCAAGTGCTGCCTCTTTGCATACCCCGTTCGTCTGTTAATTTACCGTTAAAATTTCGCTCTTTTTCTATTTTATTTCTTTTTCGGCATATTTGCAACTATTATTTTTGTTTTATAACAATAATAAATGATTGCTTATACTCAGCCGCTTTTTCTCATCGCCTCCTCTTCCTGTTCCTGCTCCAGTTTTTTCACAAGCACGGATTCAATTCTCATATTCTTAATCTCTTCCACATGGATTCCAAGGCCGTCCGCCTCCACATCCAGGGTCGTTCCGTCAGCCGGTATTGTGTTGAGGCAGCTTAAGACCAGACCGCCTATCGTCTCGTAATCGTCCGGTTCCTGAAGGTCTACGTCAAGTGTTTCCGAGACATCCTTTATCAGCGTGCTGCCCGGAAAACGCCAGAGATTTTCTTCCACCTGTTCAATCTCGGGTTCCTCCTCCGCATCAAACTCATCATAAATATTGCCTACAATTTCTTCCAGCAGGTCTTCCAGTGTAATAATACCCGACACCTCCCCGTACTCATCCACAACTATCGCCATATGTATCTTTTTAGACTGCATATCGCGGAACAGCTGGTCTGCATGGATGGATTCGGGTACAAAATATGCCTCATGAAGCAGTTCTTTCAGCGGTTTCTGATCCGTTCTCATGTTTAAAAGATACTCTCTGGAATAGAGGATGCCAAGTATCTCGCGTCCTTCTTCATCATATAAGGGGAAACGCGACAGGCCGGTGTTTCGGATTTTTTCCACAATCTTCTCCTCCGTGTCGTCGATGCAGAGGGACTCCACTTCAAATTCCCGCGTCATAGCCTCCTGTACGGAGGTATCGTTAAATTCAAACACATTCTGTAGCCACTCTTTTTCTTCCTCCTCAATGGCTCCATTTTCTTTTCCCAGATCTATCATCATACGGATCTCGTCTTCCGTCACCTGCTCTTCCTGCGCCTCTGTCTTCATGCGGAGAAGCCTGAGCGTCGTGTTGGTTGAAAAAGCCAGGAAAGCGATTACCGGTTTCATGCCGAACGCGATGGCCGACACAGGACCGCTGGCGATTTTCGCCACCTCATAAGGTTTCTGCATCGCAATACGTTTGGGCACCAGTTCTCCGAATATTAGTGTAAAGTAGGACAGGATGATGGTAATTACAATAACGGAAACCGTGTCCAGCGCACTTTCCGGCAGCGCCCTGAATCCAAGGCCGTTGTATATCCAGTTTGTCAGGATATCCGAAAAGTTTTCCGCAGCAAACGCACTTCCCAGGAATCCCGCCAGGGTGATTCCTATCTGTATTGTTGATAGGAAACCTGCCGGTTCCTCCGCCATCTTAAGCAGTCTCCCGGCCGTCTTGTCACCATTCTCCTGCATTCTCCTCAGTTTCGCCGTGTTAAGCGATATCACTGCAATCTCCGTCGCGGCAAAAAACGCATTTAACATAATAAGCGCCGCCTGTACAATTAGTTGTTGTGGTAATTCTCCCACCTTAATCTCTCCTTTTCATTGTTATATTTTGAGCACGAAAAGGCACAATCTGCTTCTCAAAAAAGCAGATCGCGCCTTTACTTTATGGCTCAATATTTAAATTGTTATTTTCCGCATCAGCGTCTGGTGCGCTGTCGTCCATCCTGTATAACACTCCTTCTTGATCTGCCGCCACATTGGGCAGCGGTATCGTTGCTGCACCATTATATTACAGGATATGCAGCCTGACGGCAATAGTTTACGCAGGAGCTTAACGAAAGCTTAGCATCGCAGAGAACGGCGGTGTTACGGTTCAGCATTCGGTCATGATTCTTATGATCTCTTTATCCGTCTCGCGCATTCCGTCTTTGCCGAGGCGTCCGATATTGCGGATGGTATTCTCCACACCCTTGGCCACAAGGCCGTCCCCGCCGTAGAACTGCTGGCCCTTCTTAAACATCTTATAGCCCAGGATTCCGGTGTCTACCGCCACCGCGATCTTGGCCGCACAGGATGCCTTGGCCCCGTCACAGACGATTCCCGATGTGACGGCCAGGGCGTTGACCAGCGTGTGGGCAATGACCTCCAGGCCGCCTCCTTCGAGATAGGCAATTCCCGCCCCTGCGCCTGCTCCCGCGCTGACAGCGCCGCAGTAGGCGGACAGGCGTCCGATTCCGGTCTTCTGATGGAGCGTGACGAGATTGGACAGCAGGAGAGCGCGGTAAAGTTTTTCACTGCCGCTCTGAAGCTCTTTAGCGTACTCAATGACCGGCAGAGACGCCGTCATTCCCTGGTTCCCGCTGCCCGAATTGATAATAACGGGCAGATCGCAGCCGTTCATTCTCGCATCGGAACCGGCGGCCGCCATGGCCTTTGCCCGGTTCTCGATCCGGTCTCCATACTCTTCCATCAGGACACGGCCGATGTTGGCGCCGTAATCTCCGCGCAGGCCCTCCTCAGCGATAGCCGTATTATACGCAATCTGGCGGTCCAGAACTGCCTTTACATCCTCCAGATCCGCGGTATCTGCAAAATCATAGATTTTCTCAATGTTCAGCAGGGAATAGTCGGGCACGTACTCTTCCTCTTCCCCGTCCGCCGTCTTTTCAAAAAGGAGCTCACCGTCTTTGCTGATCTCCACAATATTAGTATGTTCCTGTGCAATTCTCACCCTGGCGGCGGAACCGTCTTTTTCCACCGTCACCGCCATATCCAGAAGATAGGGCGTGTCGAGCGGCTCCACCGTAATTTGGGCGGCCTGCATATAGGCTCCCAGACCAGCTTTCTGCTCTTCTGTAACCTTTGAAAGAACCTCCAGTTCCAGATCTTCCCTGCCCGCAAGGATGCCTATGGCTGCGGCAGCCTCGATTCCCCGGCGCCCTCCCGAGTTCGGTACGATGACGCTTTTTACATTCTTGACAATATTGCCGCTGACTTCCACCAGCACTTTATCCGGCTGCGCGCCCAGTACGGCTCTTGCTTTTGCACTGCAGTAAGCAAGGGCAATCGGCTCCGTGCATCCCATTGCCGGAACCAGTTCACGCTCCAATATCTCTAAATATGTCTTATAACAGATATCGCTTTTTTGCATCCTGTAACTCCCCTTCCGCCGAATTATTTGAACAGTTCCGTAGATAAATAGCGTTCTCCGGTATCGGGAAGAACCACCACAATCTTCTTTCCTTCATTCTCCGGCCGTTTCGCCTGCTCTACGGCTGCCCAGAGGGCCGCACCGGAGGAAATTCCCACAAGGAATCCCTCTTTGCCGGCCATCAGCCTGCCCATCCGGTAGGCATCCTCCTCCTGAGCCAGCATAATTTCATCATAGATCCCGGTATCCAGGATTTCCGGGATAAATCCGGCCCCGATTCCCTGGATTCCATGAGGTCCCGGAGCTCCGCCCGAAAGTACCGGAGATTTCACCGGTTCCACGGCGACTACACGGATGGACGGATTTTTCTCCTTCAGGTAACGCCCGGTTCCCGTAAGTGTTCCACCGGTTCCCACCGTTGCTACAAAAATATCCACACTGCCTTCCGTATCTTCCCAAACCTCCGGGCCAGTAGTCCTGTAATGTGCACCCGGGTTGGACGGATTGACAAACTGTCCCGCTATCCAACTGTTTTCTATCGTCTTCTGAAGTTCCTCTGCTTTCTGTATCGCCCCCGGCATTCCTTTGCTGCCCTCCGTCAGGATCAGCTCCGCGCCGTGTGCTGTAAGGAGCATTCTGCGTTCCATGCTCATGCTGTCCGGCATGGTGATGATGGTTTTGTATCCTCTCGCCGCCGCTACGGCCGCCAGGCCGACACCGGTGTTGCCGCTGGTCGGTTCAATGATAACCGAGCCTTCCTTCAGGATTCCCGCTTCTTCTGCGTCCAGTATCATCTGAAGTCCCACTCTGTCCTTGGCGCTTCCTGCCGGGTTGTAGCATTCAAGCTTTGCAAGAATTTCTGCCTTTGCCCCTTCCTGCGCCGCCAGTCTTTTCAGACCGACAAGCGGTGTATGGCCTACAAGTTCTTCGATTCCCTGATAAATTCTTCCCATGGCAATTCTCTCCTTTTCCTGATTTCCGGCTGGCCGCCATTCCATTTTACCGTCTGCTGCATTACGTTTCGTTTTAGGCTTAACAGGTTGCCCCTCCCTTGAGGTGCACCTGGGCATTGATGATTTCTTCCTTCCGCTCCAGAAGTCCGTTCTCCAGAAGCTGGGCCTCCACATTGTCAAATCCGAGCCGTTCTATCGTATCAGAGAAACGTTCTCCGGTGATCCCCTGTTCCCTGAACAAAAGGATGGCCTTCTCCAGTACATCAAGCACTTCCGCTTCTGATTTGAAAACGGTTCTTAACGCACGTCCCTTCGCGATTTTCTTGCCCCATCTTCCTCCGATCACGGCTTTGTAGCCCTGGGAAGATGATGTTACGGCGCCGAACGGACATTTGCCGACGCAGCGTCCGCAGTTATTGCACTGGTCTTCCTGAAACGCGATGACGCCGTCATTCAATACTGCAGCTCCCACCGGACAGGTATCAACTACCGTACACTTATTGCATCCGCGGCAGATTTCCGGATCCGCAGCCGGTACGTTCTGGCCTACAATACCGAAATCATTCAGGCTCGGCTTTACGCAGTTATTCGGACATCCGCCGACCGCTATTTTGAACTTATGCGGCAGTTTAACTCCACGGTATCCCTTGTAAAATCTCTTATGAATCTTGTCGGACAGGGCAAATGTATCGCACAGTCCGTACTGGCATGTCGTTCCCTTGCATGATACAACCGGGCGCACCTTGGAGCCGGTACCTCCCGTCTCAAGGCCAACCTCCGCCAGAGATTCCCTGAACGGCTCGATATTCTCATAGGGAATTCCCGTTACCTCCATCGTGAGGCGTGTTGTCATCGCTATGTGTCCGTCGCCGTATCGCTCTGCCGCCTCTGCAATTTTGGCATTTTCAGCCGCCGTTATTTTGCCGTTTCTCGTGACAATACGGCCGTTGAAACAGTCTGTTCCTTTATTATGTAAAAATCCCAGCGCCTTGACCCGTGTGATATCCTCCTGGCTCACCGTGACGCCTTTTTTCTCTGCCTTTATAAGGCCTTCGGCCACCAGGAAATTCTCCAGCAGGCCGTATGAGAGTTCTACCGTCTTCAGGCATCTGCTCTCTTCCTCGGTATATTTATCCTTCAGAACGGAACATTTAGTGCTTCCCAGTTCCCGCTCAAAGCTCTGGCAGAACTCCGCACACTTCTCTTTAAAACCTTCCGTAGCATGCGCCCTGTCTTCCACCAGAAACATGCTGATAACCGCCATCGCACTGCTGAGCGCTCCGCATGTCTCGCCGCAGCCCATTCCGCCGCCAAAGCCGCTGACCAGACGGAATGCATCCTCATTCAATCCCAGATTGTATTCCTCATTGGCTACACGGAGCACCGTCTCCGCACAGTTGTAGTCTTTTTCAAGGTAATAGTGGCGTAACTTCTGTTTGTTCATTTGTATATTCCCTCTCTTTATATATATTCTTCTGTATACC
>CATWBR010000124.1 GCA_958349075.1 uncultured Clostridium sp. | reverse complement strand
CGTATATTCAGAGGAGGACACACCAATGAGCCAAGAGCGTTCAATTGAGACTACCTGTATCCAGGGCGGCTGGCAGCCAAAGAATGGCGAGCCGAGGATACTTCCTATTTATCAGAGTACAACATTTAAATATTCCACCAGTGAGCAGATGGGACGTCTTTTCGATCTGGAGGAGAACGGCTATTTCTATACAAGACTTGCCAATCCCACCAACGACGCTGTGGCCGACAAGATCCGTGAGATGGAAGGCGGAGCAGCGGCAATGCTCACTTCATCCGGCCAGGCCGCCAATTTTTATGCCGTATTCAATATTTGTAATGCGGGCGACCATTTCATCTGTTCCTCCACTGTTTACGGCGGAACATCCAACCTCTTTGTTGTAACAATGAAGAAGATGGGAATTGAAGTTACACTGGTCGATCCGGATGCCCCGGCGGACGAGATTGAGAAGGAATTCCGCCCGAATACGAAATGCGTATTTGGCGAATCACTTGCCAACCCGGCCATGGTGGTGCTGGACTTTGAGAAGTTTGCATCCCTTGCCCATAAGCATGGAGTTCCTTTTATCGTAGATAATACATTTGCAACGCCGATCAACTGCCGCCCATTCGAGTGGGGCGCAGATATTGTGACCCATTCCACAACAAAATATATGGACGGCCACGGGATGAGCGTGGGCGGCTGTATCGTGGACAGCGGCAACTTCGACTGGGAGGCCAATGCAGAGAAATTCCCGGGCCTTACGACCCCCGATGATTCCTATCATGGAATTATTTATACGCAGAAGTTCGGCAAAGGCGCTTATATCACAAAGGCAACGGCACAGGTAATGAGAGACCTGGGCTCCATCCAGGCGCCTCAGAATGCCTTCCTTTTGAACATCGGACTTGAGACGCTCCATCTGCGTATGCCCCGCCACTGTGAGAATGCAATGAAGGTTGCCGAATTCCTGAAAGCACATGAGGAAGTGGCATGGATCAACTATCCGGGACTGGAAGAAGACAAATACCACGATCTGGCCATGAAATATATGCCGAAGGGCACCTGCGGCGTTATTGCCTTTGGATTAAAGGGAGGCCGTGCCGGAGCTGCCGAATTTATGGATAAGCTGAAGCTGGCTGCCATCGTCACCCATGTAGCCGATGCCCGCACCTGTGTGCTTCATCCGGCCAGCCATACCCACCGCCAGCTTTCCGACGAACAGCTCGTGGAGGCAGGCGTAGATCCGTCCCTGATCAGACTGAGTGTCGGTATTGAGAATGCGGAAGATATCATCGAGGATATCAGACAGGCGCTGGAAGATTAATTGGAACAACAATAAGGAAGAAGATAATATAACGGTAAAGAGGCCGTTCCGTAAACAGACGGAGGATAAGATATCCTGTCGTCCCTGTTCCCGGAGCGGCCTTTTTTGTACGCAAAAACATAAAAAGGTGAGTCCCTAAAAGGTGTTTTGGTAAAATAAAGTTCATTATGGTAAGGCGAATTCAGGCTCGTTAATTATTTGTTATAATACATCAGGAAAGAAATACGGTTGGGAGCCGACAGGAAATAAAGATGTATAAATGATACGAAAGAGGAGCTTGGGGATGAGAGAGACCGTGAATAAATTTAAGGCCGAATGGAAACAGAGATTTTCATGGGTTCTGATTTGCGTGATGATGTTCCAGACAATTGCCGTGGGACAGGGGCTGCCTGCTTATGCGGGGGTAAGTAATAAAATCGATATGAGAGATTACGCAACACCCTCAGAGGCCTTCGATTATATAGAACTGTGGTCGGAAGAAGATAAAGTAATGGCCGACGGATTTGAGCTGAATCTTGAACTGGCATTTGACAACAGTTTTCTGGAGCAGGAGGCTGATAAAAGCAGTGATGATGACTTTAACGAAAGCGCTGATATTGATTTTTCTTTTCGGGTAAAATGCGATACTTTGAAAGAAAACATGGATTTTAAACCTCAGGAAATCGTTGATGAGTATGGGGAAACCATAGGCACTCTGATCGTTTCAAACCATAAGAATTACCTGGACATCAGAATAGAATTTAACAAAACCGTGATTTACAGCAGTGAAAATATCATCGCCGGCGGCAGCCTCTCTCTGGAGGTTTCAGAGGGGCATAACGGCGATGAGATTCAGATAAAAGATAATAAAGACGGAAGTGTCACCGTTAAAATCGGTTCGGGAGAGCCGGACGATCCCGATGAAAAAGGAGCCTATTCGATCAGCAAGGAGGCATCGTCCGGCGAGGCGGACGCCGGTATCACGTACGTGATCACGGCCAGGGCCTCCTCCTCGGAAGCCGCTTCCGCCTCTGAACCGGCCAGTACATCGAAGCTGTCTTCAAGGTATGATGACATAGATGACTGGGATACCTGGCAGGCCATGGATGACGAGGAGGAAGAGACAGAGGAGGAAGAGATAGAAGAGGATGATACGGAAGATACCGACGAGGATGAGGATGCAGAGGAACGCGGAACAGACAGCCAGATAAGCAGTAAGAATTATTCTAAGAGAACCGCCGGTAAAAAGAGGACACTGAGACTTGGAAAATCCTATTCCCTGGAGGGAAAGTACATCATCGATGAGATTCCGTCCGAGCTTGAAGTAACCGGAATTTACGCCGGTTCGGGAGATGGCCGGGAAGAGCTCAAGCCGCTTCAGGATTACTATAAAGACGGTAAAGTAGTGTATCCGGTTGCCAGCCCCTCCGCCGCCGGAATGAAGACGGATGTCGCGGGCAACATCACGGAAGCAGTCATTACCGTGGAGACGAGACTGAATGATTCCATCTTAAACGGAATGGATCAGATGGGGACTGTCCGTGAACTGAATGTGGAAAACAAAGCATCACTGCGTGACAGTGCGGCAGCCACAAAGGATTTGGCCTCCGATAAAACAACGACCCACAAGAGACTGGAGCAGTCTATCGAGAAAGACGGAGAGGAAGTCGGGGTGGACGGCAGGGAGATACGTTGGAACATCCGCCTGAGCACGGTGCTCGTTGCCGTTGAATCGGCGTACCTGATCGACTGGATTGGCGATGGGCTTACGTATGGCGGCGTAATCCGCGTAAAAGACCGAAACGGCGGCGGGGACGTGGAGGAAGTGGCACTATCGGACAGTGATATTTCACTCGACTTAGGGGAAATCTCCCCGGATGCCTATTTTAACAACACGGCGTCCATGAAGTCATTTATGGAGCTTGTTTCTGGAAAAGTGCCCCCGTCCTCTTCGGACGCAGTGAAATTCACATATACGTATAAAGATCAGGACGCTTCCGGTAAAGAGACGATTCACACCTCAACCGGGTTTATTCTGCCTGCACTCGGCTTTATTAACCGGGATCTGGAAATCGTCTACGACACGAATGTTGAGATGGCAGGCCACACCGTGACAAGCGGAAGCGGCACCGTGACGAATAATGCAACCTTTGTCCACAGGCATTATAAGGGAGATGAACCGGGAGAATGGGAGTGGCCGGAGAACATAAACCTGAAAAAAGAGGTGGAATATAACCACGAGGCCCTGAAAAAGTCTGCGGAAAATTATGATATGGCTACGCAGACCATGAGCTGGAAGTTCGAAATCAACCGCTCTGCGTCCGATATGGATGAGTTCACGATGACCGATGTATTTGATAACGGCAAACAGGTGATTCTTGACAATGAGGGTGATTTGAAGGAGGGAAAACTGATCCTGCACAAGGCCGAACGGACGGACTTAGACAATGAGTCGGATTATGAATTGCCGGAAGGCGCGTCCTCGGCTTCGGACTATTTTACCCTGACCGATTCAGACAATCAACACACGCTGACCGTCCATCTGGAAGAGGTAAAACCGGAAGATTATTATTACTTTACGATAAAGACCAGGGTCGTTGATCCGGAAATTCTGGGTAATGAAAATGCACTCCTTCAAAACACGGCGGAGTACCGGGTTAAAATCGGCGGAGAGAACCATGAGGGAAAAGCGTCTGCTGTCCAAAGGATTAAGATGCCGTTTATCAGCAAGGTTGCCGTAGATAGATATGACTATGAAAAGAATCTGGTAAAATGGAAGATTGGCTACAACGACGACAATATCCTTCTGAAAGATTCCGTTTTGACAGACAGCCTGCCGGAGGGAGTACTCTTCTCCCCGGACGGAGGACCGGAGGGGCAGGCGGGTTACGGATGCGAAATTACGGGAATTGAGATTAAGGAGAGGACTTCGACAGGCAAAGGGGATTACAAAAAGGTCAATTTTGAAAAACTGCCCACAATACAGAATGCAACGCCGTCTGATGCGGCCGAGATTCTCAGATACAGGCTGGGTGATTCAGAGAGCCATATTCTCTCCGTTCTTACAAGGACAAATACGACTGACAGGGGTTACAGCAAACAGGATATGATTTTCGTACTGTACGAAAAATCCCCGTCGGGGGACGGTCTGAGCCGGATGATTGGCGAGAACGCCTACCGGTTTGAATTTACAACGTATGTGGAGGAGCCGTACAGGCGAATGGAATTTAAATCAAATAATTCTATTTTCCTGAACAATGCCGTGAGACTCGACAGTTTTGTCATCTCTTCGCGGGATGATCAGGGAACACCCGTTAAAATCGAGAGAACGGCGGCAGCGACCCACGTTGCTGCAAAACAGATTACAAAAGAAGGGCAGTTCCACAACTACAATAAAAACGGCGGGGAATACGACGGCCTGCCCTGGCTGGAGTGGGAAGTGATACTCAATAAGACGGGCGCCGATTTCTCGGGAGTCACCGTAAAGGATGAACTGCAAAATTACCTGGAACTCGATCCCGACAGCCTGAAGGTTTATAAAGCTTCTTTGAATCCATCAGGGGAGCTTACAAGTCCCGGACAGATGACGGCGCTTACTGCCGGAGAGCTTGACGAGAATTTCACGATCCTCAAAAACGGGGCATACTTTGACATTTCCTATAAAGAAAATGCGCCCCTTGCAAAAACTCCAATCCTGATACGATATAATACAATGATTGTGGATTCGGTGCCTGACGGAGGTGTTAAGAATAAAGTCGTCGTCAACTGGCCGGATGGCAGAAGCGATGAGTCTGAGAATACAAATACGGATGCCAATAATTTCAGAAACACCGTGTTCGGACAGTTGTCAAAGCTTAAGATGGCAACCGTCACGAAAAAGAGCGCAAACTCGGCCGGAGGCGGTCAGGTACTGGAAGGGGCAAAATTTAACCTGGTTCCCATATATGAGCGTTCCTCACCGGGAGCGGAGAACCCGTGGGCTCCGGTCAATGACGCCACGATGGTGAAATCCAGGACGAGCAACAGCTCCGGACAGATGTTTTTCGTCCGTCTGAAGAATGATATCATCTACAGGCTGGACGAGACAAAGCCGGCCCAGGGCTATGAGCTTGATTCCTATGAGACGCAGTATCTGCTGTTTACAGACGGCATGCCTGAAAAACTGCCTTCGGATGTTTCGACGGATGCGCTCCATGTGCAGAATACCGGAAGCGGTGTGATCAAGATGAATCTGGATGTCCTGAATTCGCCACGGAGCGGAGCAGATAACAGGCTGGAATTCCATAAGCAGGATCAGCAGGGAAGCCCGTTAGACGGCGCCGGTTTCCTTTTAACGGATCCGAGCGGCAGGCTGAATCCGCGCAGGCCGGACAGCTATGAGGGGGGAAAGGTGGTTTTCGAAGACCTGGATCCATCGATGACATATCATCTTGAGGAAGCAGTTCCTCCCTATGGCTATAAAAAAGCGCAGGGATATCTGGAAGTGAAGGTGCTTCACGACGGTGAAAACGGATTTAAGATAGAAACAAAGACGGTCGGCGGTTTTCCCTATACAGTGGACAGGACGGCCAGCCCTTCGGAAGCCGTTGTGACCAATACGCCGCTTCTCACGGATATTGCATTCTATAAGACGGATCAAAATTACCATCCGGTCGACGGTACGGTTTACCCGATCCGGTTCCATGCGGAAAGAAAAGAGAAAGGGGAGGCAGACAGCGCCTATGCGCCTTATCCCGACAGCGCTTCAGATACGGTGCAGGTTGATGGAGACGGCCTTGTGAAGCTTTATAATCTGCCATGCGGCGAATACCGGCTGACCGAAGATTTTGACGCAGTGAAGGATAAGCTGGCCGAGGGACAGGAGCCACAGGTGATCGCAGTATCCATAGAACCGGATACGTCATCCTACAAAACCACGAAGGTAACCTTCTTTAATGTGACGGAAAAGAACGCTGAATCGGCGGAACCGGTTGCAGGCATTCCGGACGTATCCCGCGGCCTTATCATGCCGGAGGATGCGAGAACGCTCAACGTGGTCAATGATTTTCCGTACGGATATATCCAGATTAACAAGACAAAGGCCGTGAAGCTGGACGGCAGCCTGATCATGACGGGGGAACCTGTCGGAGGAGCGGTCTTCGAGGTGTATGAGGGCGTAAAGGCCGGAACTATCTGGAAGCCGGCGGACGGGGCGCAGCCGCTTCTTCGCCTTACTACCAATGCGGAGGGCCATTTTAACCGGGAGGATATCGGAAAGCTGCTTATGGCCGGCAGGACTTATCTGGTCAAGGAATCAGATCCGCCGGACGGTTTCTATCACGACAGCAGTTTAAACTATCCCGGATATGACAGCCTGGAAAACAGTGGGTATATCCCTGTCACGATCGAAAAAAGCCAAGAAACTTATTACATCGGCGCCGTGGAACAGGGCAGTTCAAGGCCCTATACAAAGGACGGAAGGTACACGTTCGGCACTGCAAAGCTTAAAACAGGCGTCGATTCATCCCTCCTGTATTATAATATTGAAGCGGTGACAGGCAATATCAGGGCGGTAAAATACGGATCATACTATAACAGCGGCACAACTGCCTTAAGAAAGCCTTTGAAGGATGTTACATTCAGAATTACGCAGCTTCCCGTCACCGGAACCTCTTATACCGATACGGCCGTGACGGATGAAAACGGCATTCTGCTCTTTGAACACGTTCCGGCTGAAACGGAAGGAACCGGCTACAGTCTGGAGGAAGTGATACCTGCGTACGGCTATGAGACGCCGGACGGAAGTTCCCGGTTTGCAAAAGAGATTACGGTTAAAGCCTATGAGACAACCGTTTTGGATGACAATGGGAATGAGCTTGCATTTATAAATGAGCCTCTGGCATTTGCACTGAGGGTCAATAAAACGGACTCCGACAGGAACCCGCTTGCAGGAGCGCAGTTCCAGCTTCAGGTGAAGTTTGGGGACGGCACGGTTACAAAGCTCTGCAGTCTGAGGGAGACGGCGGGAGGAGTCCATATCCTTCCGGATCCGGCTGCGGACCGGGAGCTGATGAGCCTTGACGGTTCCGGCATTTGGGATTATTTTACCTACACGGGCCGTGAAGATGTGTCCGGCGCCCTCATTTCCGGTACGGAACGACCGGCGCTTGTCTACAGCGGTGATTTTGAATATCAGGTAATGGAAGTAAAAGCGCCGGAAGGGTACACGGCCGACAGCGGCATTTACACGGTTGATAAGTTAGAAGCCCAGGGCCTTAACGGCGGGGAATACGTCATCTCCAACCGGGCGGACGGAATCAGCTTCGCCAACGAATGCTATAAAAATTCACTTTTGATTGAAAAAAGGGTTGAGGGTGAAGACGGAGCCATCCTGTCGGGAGCCGACGGCGCCGATCTTTCGGGATTCCGTTTCCTGCTGGCCGGAAAAGACGTTTCCGGAAAGGCAGTGGAGGAACGGATTAATAAAGAGGATATAACCGGCGCCAGAGAGGTTACAATTGTCCCGTCGGAGGGGATCTATCTCGAAATGGGAGCGGGCGGAACAATCGTTGTGGAGAACGCGGGAGCCGGAACGTATACGGTAAAAGAATTAGACAGCAGCCTGACTGCGCCGGGAGGCGCCTATCTGCTGGAAACAGACAGTAAGACCGTGAGGATTCAGAAAAAAGATACGGAGACGGCGGGAGAGAAGGTGGTTTTCACAAATCACCTGAAACGCGGGACCATAACGGGCCGCAAAGTAACCGCCCCGGTGACGGAAAATTCCAGGGGACTGGAGGGCGCCTTGATGGGACTCTTTAGGGATGGCACGGAGCGCTTTACAGCAGACAATGCATATCTGGGAAAAACGGTTCTCAGCGGCAGCGATGGCGTGTTCCGGTTTGAGGATATTCCATATGGAACTTATCTTGTGGCCGAGATTGCGCCGCCATCGGGCTATTATCTCAATGAAACGACATCTTACCGCGTCACACTGTCCTCCGGTACGGAGAGCCAGGGGATTGAGCTTACGAAAGATTCCGCGTCGGTTACCACGGAAGCCGAAACCCGCAGTGAAATTGTAATCGGCGACAGGAAGAAGGAAAGCGGAAGCCACGGCGGAGGAGGCGGAGGAGGAACCACCCCGGGAGGAGGCGGCAGCAAGGAGCCGACAGGACCGGGAGCCGAAACGAAACCGGAGGAAACAGGTTCCCCTGAAATTCCAACGCAGGAAAATACAGTGGAAAACAATACGCCGCCCACAGAGGCGCCGCCGGTGGCCGTTCCTCCATTGGGTCAGGATGGAGGGCCTCCTGCAGTGATAGAAAAAACGCCGGGCGGAGGAATCCATGTGAAGATACCGGATGACCGGATTGACCGGGTTGTCGTCAAAAACAGCCGGGACGAGGAGGTATTCCACGGAAAATATGATGAGGGCGTGACGATAGACAGGGAATTACCGGCCGGAAATTACAGCCTTACAACCATTGACGACGGAGGCGTGCCGCTGGGAGAATATCTGTTTACCATCGACGACAGCGGAGTACCGCTGGCATCCCTTCCGAAAATGGGAGAGAGGCCGTTCCCGTACCCGGTACTGATGCTTGTCATATTCGGAGGAATTCTCATGATGATGTACGGAAGAAGAAAACGCCGGTAAGGCGATGGGATTGTTTTACGGAATCGGATTCTGCAGCAGTAAAAGCGTCCGGTGAAAAGCGGTAGGGTAAAATTACCCTATCGCTTTTTGCGCAAAAATGATATAATCTCCTCTATGGATTATCGAAACGCCGCCTTTGGGTGCGTTTCGGCAGAAAAAGCATGGTTTTAAAACAAGTAAAGGATGTGGAGATACAAATGAAAAAATTAAGGGGATTGTTGAGAATTATTTTTGGCCGGACGACCTTTCTCGTCCTGTTCCTTCTGATTCAGTTCGGTGTACTTCTGGCAGGGTTTAACTGGCTCAGGGAATATATGATTTATTTTTACGGAGGTTCTTCCCTGCTGAGCGCTGTTGTGCTCATCTATATCATCAGCAATGATGAAAACAGCAGCATCAAGCTTTCCTGGGTAGTGCCAATCCTTATTATTCCCGTGTTCGGAACACTTTTCTATCTGTTCCTGAAACTTCAGCCGGGAGTAAAGCTTATCAACAGGCGGATCCAGTCCCTTGAAAAAGAGGTGGCGCCATATCTCGTCCAGGATCCGGAGGTGATGAGGGAATATAATAATATCAGCTCCAGTGAGGGCAACCTGGCCCGTTATATGAATGAGTACGGCAAATTTCCGGTATATCAGAATACCAGTGTGGAGTATTTTCCACTTGGGGATGACATGTATCCGAAAATGCTCGAGGAATTAAGGCGGGCGGAGAAGTTCATATTTATGGAATACTTCATTGTGGAACGCGGAATCATGTGGAACACGATTCTGGAGGTGCTGGAACAGAAGGTGAAAGAGGGCGTGGAAGTCCGTTTTATGTACGACGGCATGTGCTGCCTTGCGCTTCTCCCGTATTCTTATCCCAAAACGCTTCAGGCAAAAGGAATAAAATGCAAGATGTTCTCACCCGTGAAGCCGGCCCTGTCCAGCTATCAGAACAACCGGGATCACCGGAAGATATGCGTCATAGACGGCCATACCGGCTTCACCGGCGGTGTGAACCTGGCGGACGAATACATCAACAGGAGGGAGCGGTTCGGCCACTGGAAAGACACGGCTATTATGCTAAAGGGCGATGCTGTGACCAGCTTTACGATGATGTTTCTCCAGTTGTGGGGAGTGACGGAGCCGGAGAAGGAAGACTACAGCCGTTTTCTCCTGCCTGAGGATTACCGTTTTCCTGAGGGCGAGGGGATGGACCGCTCCGGTTTTGTAATGCCGTATGCGGACAGCCCGCTTGACGGAGAAAATATCGGGGAACAGGTGTACCTCGACATTCTGGGCCATGCAAAGCGGTACGTGCACATTATGACACCCTACCTGATTCTGGACGATGTGACCCTGGCCGCATTAAAATACGCGGCAAAACGTGGTGTTGAGACAATCATTATCATGCCCCACATCCCCGATAAGCTCTATGCGTACCTGCTGGCCAGATCCTACTATATGGATCTTCTGCGGGCAGGGGTAAAAATCTATGAGTATACGCCCGGATTTGTCCACGCCAAGATGTTTATCAGTGATGATGAAAAGGCGGTGGTCGGTACAATCAATCTGGACTACAGGAGCCTTTACCTGCACTTTGAATGTGCTGCCTACCTGTATAAAAGCAACACCGTTTACACGGTGGAGGAGGATTTCCAGGCAACCCTCGGAATGTGCAGGCCGGTAACGCTTGAAGAGTGCCGCCGCTACTCACCGCTCAAACGCTTTGTGGGTAATGCACTGAGGCTGTTTGCGCCTTTGATGTAGTGCGGCAGGGACAGTATAAGATTATATTCTGTGAGCGGAAAGAAACGGAAGAAATCCGTTTC
>CATWBR010000123.1 GCA_958349075.1 uncultured Clostridium sp. | reverse complement strand
GTCTGGAATTTATTAGAAAAAGCGAGATATATTAATCAAATACTGATTGTAAGTAAATGACTACAATTAATATATAACTACATAAATCCCGAAAAAACAAAAAAAATGTTACAAGAATAAATGATGGAGTTTTGCACAAAACTCCATCATTTATAAAATTACAAAAAAAGCGGAAACGGTATGCCAATCCGGGGCAGGTTTTACAAAAACGCGGTAAAAGCCCAAAATACTTGAAAGAATCCAAAAAAAACCTGGAAAAAAGCATATAAAACAGGTGAAAAAAGCCGGGAAATGCTGTAGAATAAAAGATAAACCGAAAATGGTCGTTTATCTGAACGTGTAAAAGTCAGTCGCAGAGCCAGTCATGATGTAACAAGACGGAAAAAATGGCAGAAAGAAAAAGGAGACGAGAAAATATGAAAAGTGATGCAGTAAGAAAAGGGATGCAGCAGGCACCCCATCGTTCATTATTTAATGCGTTGGGCATGACTGAGGAAGAAATGAGAAAACCAATGGTGGGAATTGTCAGCTCTTACAATGAGATCGTTCCCGGCCATATGAATCTGGATAAAATTGTGGAGGCCGTTAAACTGGGAGTTGCAATGGCCGGAGGCACGCCGGTGGTATTCCCGGCAATTGCTGTCTGTGACGGTATCGCCATGGGACACATTGGAATGAAGTATTCACTGGTGACAAGAGATTTGATTGCAGATTCCACGGAGTGTATGGCGCTGGCACATGCATTTGACGCTCTCGTCATGGTACCAAACTGTGATAAGAATGTTCCGGGACTCCTGATGGCGGCAGCCAGAGTCAATGTACCGACCGTGTTCGTCAGCGGCGGCCCGATGCTGGCAGGAAGAGTCCATGGACAGAAGAGAAGCCTTTCCAGCATGTTTGAGGCCGTGGGTTCCTACGCAGCCGGCACGATGACGGAGGAAGAGGTAACGGAATTTGAGAATAAAGTCTGCCCGACCTGCGGTTCCTGTTCCGGCATGTACACAGCCAACAGTATGAACTGCCTGACCGAGGTGCTGGGCATGGGACTTAAGGGCAACGGAACCATTCCGGCCGTATACTCCGAGCGTATTAAGCTGGCAAAACACGCCGGTATGAAGGTAATGGAGATGTATGAGAAGAACATCCGCCCGAGGGATATCATGACGAAAGACGCATTCTTAAATGCCCTCACCGTAGATATGGCTCTCGGATGTTCCACCAACAGCATGCTCCACCTCCCGGCTGTCGCTCATGAGGCAGGCGTAGATCTGAACATGGAGCTGGTAAATGAGATGAGTTCAAAAACACCGAACCTCTGCCACCTGGCGCCGGCAGGTCCTACATATATAGAAGATTTAAATGAAGCAGGCGGCGTTTATGCCGTTATGAACGAACTGTCGAAGAAGAACCTGTTAAACCTGGACTGCATGACGGTGACGGGCAGGACGGTTGGTGAAAATATTAAAAACTGTGTAAACCGGGATCCCGAGATCATAAGACCGATCGACAACCCATACAGCCAGACGGGCGGAATTGCCGTGTTAAAGGGCAATCTGGCTCCCGACACGGCGGTGGTAAAACGTTCCGCCGTAGCGCCGGAGATGCTTGAGCACCAGGGACCTGCCCGCGTATTCGACTGTGAGGAAGATGCAATTGCTGCAATCAAGGAAGGAAAGATCGTGGCCGGGGATGTGGTTGTGATCCGTTATGAAGGTCCTAAGGGCGGACCGGGCATGAGGGAGATGCTGAACCCGACATCGGCAATTGCGGGAATGGGACTTGGTTCCTCCGTTGCCCTGATTACGGACGGCCGTTTTTCAGGCGCATCCAGAGGCGCATCCATTGGACACGTTTCACCGGAAGCAGCCGTGGGCGGACCGATTGCCCTTGTGGAAGAGGGAGATATCATATCCATCGACATCAATCATAACATGTTAAATGTTCTTGTTTCCGACGAGGTACTGGAGGAGAGAAGGAAGAACTGGCAGCCGAGGACGCCTCAGGTTACAACCGGCTATCTGGCCAGGTATTCCGCCATGGTTACCAGCGGCAACAGAGGAGCCGTACTGGAAGTTCCGAAAAAATAAACGGCGTCTTCGAAAAGACCGGCGTCAGCCGTGAGATAAAAGATCACAGGAAAGCAGAGGAATATAAATGAAAACATTAACAGGAGCAGAAATCGTCATCGAATGTTTAAAAGAACAGGGAGTCGACACCGTATTCGGTTATCCCGGCGGTTCTATTTTAAACATTTACGATGCGCTTTATAAACATCAAAATGAAATCACCCATATCCTGACTTCCCACGAGCAGGGAGCATCCCATGCGGCCGACGGTTACGCCAGGGCCACGGGTAAGGTGGGCGTCTGCCTGGCCACGTCGGGACCGGGAGCGACGAACCTTGTTACAGGCATTGCAACTGCCAATCTGGATTCCATCCCGATGGTGGCCATCACCTGCAACGTGTCGATGAACCTTCTCGGAAAAGACAGTTTCCAGGAAATCGATATTCTCGGCGTAACAATGCCGATTACGAAATACAATTTTATTGTGAAGGACGTAACAAAACTGGCGGGTGTGCTGAGAAGGGCATTTACCATCGCGAGCAGCGGCCGTCCGGGCCCCGTCCTCGTGGATATCACCAAGGACGTGACGGCGGCGGAATGTGATTACGAATACAAAAAGCCGGAAGAGATTAAGCGCGAAGATTCAGAGATTACGGAGGAAGATCTGGAAAAAGCCCTCGGCATGATCCGAGCATCCAAAAAACCGTTTATTTTCGTGGGCGGCGGAGCCGTAGCAGCGGAGGCGGCCGACGAACTCCATGCATTTGCCCATAAGATTCAGGCCCCGGTGGCAGACAGCCTGATGGGAAAGGGTGCGTTTGACGGAACGGATGAACTCTATACGGGCATGATCGGCATGCACGGCACCAAGACTTCCAACTTCGGCGTGGCCGAGTGCGACCTTCTGATCGTAGTGGGAGCCAGGTTCAGCGACCGCGTGGTGGGAGACGCGTCCCGCTTTGCGTCCCATGCAAAGATTCTCCAGCTCGATGTGGATCCCGCGGAGATCAACAAAAATATCATGACGGATGCCAGCGTTATCGGCGATGTCAAAGTAATTTTAAGAAAACTCAATGCCCGCCTGGACCCGATTAATCACGATCAGTGGATTGCCCATGTGGAGCGGTTAAAGGATATGTATCCGCTCCGCTACAATAAAGAGATACTGACAGGCCCATATATTATGGAAAAGATATATGAGGTGACGGGCGGCGAGGCAATCATCTCTACGGATGTAGGCCAGCATCAGATGTGGGCCGCCCAGTATTATAAGTATAAGAGGCCGAGACAGCTTCTCACATCGGGTGGACTGGGTACGATGGGATACGGGCTTGGCGCCGCCATCGGAGCCAAGATGGGCTGCAAAGACAAAACCGTTATCAATATCGGCGGAGACGGCTGCTTCCGTATGAATATGAACGAGATTGCCACAGCAACGCGTTACAACATCCCGATTATCCAGATTATATTTAACAATCATGTGCTGGGCATGGTACGCCAGTGGCAGACGCTGTTCTACGGCATGAGATATTCACAGACCGTTTTAAATGATCAGGTGGACTTTGTGAAGGTGGCGGAAGGCCTTGGCGCAAAAGCTTACCGGGTGACGACAAAAGAGGAACTGGAGCCGGTTCTGCGCGAGGCGATCGGCATGAATGTTCCGGTGGTAATCGACTGTCAGATTGGGACGGATGACAAGGTATTCCCGATGGTTCCTGCGGGAAAACCGATTGAAGAAGCGTTTGATGAGATTGACTTACGGATAGAACAGTTGTAAAATAGAGAACATTCCATATTCCGGGATGTGAGCAGTAACAGAGATTGAGAAGAGATATGAGGAAAAAGAGGAGGAACTATCTATGAGCAGAGTCTACAATTTTTCGGCAGGTCCGGCCGTTCTGCCGGAAGAAGTACTGAAAGAAGCAGCCGTTGAGATGATGGATTACAATGGCAGTGGCATGTCCGTTATGGAGATGAGCCACAGATCAAAGGATTTCCAGGATATTATCGACGACGCTGAAAAAGATCTGCGCGAACTGATGAATATTCCCGACAATTACAAAGTATTATTTGTACAGGGAGGCGGACACGTACAGTTTGCCATGGTCCCGATGAATCTGATGAAGAACAAAGTCGGTGACTATATCATCACAGGCCAGTGGTCAAAGAAGGCATATTCGGAGGCAAAGCTGTTCGGTACGGCGAATGCGGTTGCATCAAGCGCCGACAGGACATTCAGCTACATTCCGGATTGTTCGGATCTGCCGATCGATGAGAATGCGGATTACGTTTATATTTGCCTGAACAACACAATTTATGGTACCGTATACCATGAACTTCCAAACACCAAGGGAAAGACTCTGGTGGCTGATATCTCCTCATGTTTTCTCTCAGAACCGATCGATGTAAGTAAATTTGGCATTTTATGGGGCGGCGTACAGAAGAATGTAGGACCGGCCGGAGTTGCCATTGTGATTATCCGTGAAGACCTGATTACGGAAGATGTACTTCCCGGTACACCTACGATGCTGCGTTACAAGACGTATGCGGACAGTGATTCCCTTTACAATACACCGCCGACCTATACGATTTATATGTGCGGCAAGGTGTTCAAGTGGCTGAAAAGAAACGGCGGCCTGGAAGCGATGAAGGAGCGCAACGAGAAGAAAGCGAAGATCCTATACGATTTCCTGGATGAGAGCGTCCTGTTTAAAGGCACAGTGGAGAAAAAGGACCGCTCCCTGATGAACGTACCGTTCGTGACGGGAGATGAAGAGACGGATGCCCTGTTTGTCAAAGAGGCAAAGGCAGCCGGATTTGTAAACTTAAAGGGACACCGTACGGTAGGCGGTATGAGGGCCAGCATTTACAATGCCATGCCAATCGAAGGCGTGGAGAAGCTGGTGGAGTTTATGCGTGAATTTGAGAAGAATCACGCGAAGTAATCAATGGTTACTGTGCACGGAGTGAACAGTAATAATCAATGAGACGGAGGACGTAACGGATATGAAAAAGAGAAAGATACACTGCCTCAATCCGATTTCAAAATATGGAACCGGGTTGTTACCTGAAGAATATGTGATGACAGACTCTGCGGCCGAGGCCGACGGAATCCTTGTTAGAAGCGCCTCCATGCACGAGATGGAGTTCTCGGAGAATCTCCGGGCTGTTGCGCGTGCAGGAGCCGGCGTGAACAACATCCCTCTGGATGCCTGCGCGGAGCGCGGTATTGTCGTATTCAATACACCGGGAGCTAATGCAAACGGAGTAAAAGAGCTGGTGATCGCAGGTCTCATGCTGTCAGCCCGCGATATTGCCGGAGGAATCGGCTGGTGTAAAAATGAGAAAGAAAATCCGGACATTGCAAAAGACGTTGAAAAGGCTAAAAAGGCGTTTGCAGGTACCGAGATTAAGGGCAAAAAGCTGGGTGTAATCGGTCTCGGTGCGATCGGCGCAGAGGTGGCTAATGCGGCGGCGGCGCTGGGAATGGAAGTTTACGGATATGATCCTTTTATCTCCGTAAGTGCGGCCTGGATGCTCTCAAGAGACGTAAAACACATCATGGCGGCCGACATTATTTATAAAGAGTGCGATTACATAACCGTTCACGTTCCGCTTCTCGACGGAACGAGACAGATGATCAATAAGACGACCATGGCGGACATGAAGGATGGTGTGGTGATTCTGAACTTTGCAAGGGATCTGCTTGTAAATGATGATGATATGGCCGAGGCGCTGAAGTCCGGCAAGGTGAAACGCTATGTAACCGATTTCCCGAACCCGAAGGTTGTGGCTATGGAGCATTCCATTGTTACGCCTCACCTGGGCGCGTCCACGGAAGAGTCCGAGGATAACTGCGCCGCGATGGCGGTAAAGGAGATGATGGATTATCTCAATAACGGCAACATTAAGAATTCGGTTAACTATCCGGACTGTGATATGGGCGTGTGCTCCTCGCTAAACCGTGTGGCCCTGCTGCATATGAATGTTCCGAACATGATCGGCCAGATTTCCGCAATCCTGGCTGCCGCCGATATGAATATTGCCAACATGACCAACAAAAGCAAGGATAAATATGCCTACACGCTGATTGATCTGGAGACGGAGCTGGATGACTTGACACGCCAGAAGCTGAATGCGATCAAAGGCATGATGCGTGTGCGAGTAATCAGATAATTGTTGATAAATGCAGGATACGCCGGAGCGGCAGCTTGATTGAGAGCGGCCGCCCCGGTATTTTTGATGATGAAGGAGGAAGAAAATGGCCGGTATCAAACCATTTAACTGTATGCGGCCCGCCGCAGAATGTGCATCCAGGGTGGCAGCCCTGCCTTATGATGTATATAACAGAGAGGAAGCTAAAAAAGAGGTGGAGAGAGAACCCCTCTCCTTTTTAAGAGTCGACAGGGCGGAGACATCATTTCCCGACGACGTGGATACATATGATGAGCGTGTCTACGGCAGGGCCAGGGAGCTTATGGAGCAGATGGAAGCGGAAGGGATTTTTGTGACCGAAGAGGTTCCCTGCTATTATCTCTATGAGCTTACGATGGACGGACATACCCAGACCGGTATCGCGGCCTGCTCGTCGGTGGACGACTATCTGAACCAGATTGTAAAAAAGCATGAGAACACCAGGGCGGATAAAGAGGTGGACCGCATCAGGCACGTAGATGTGACGGATGCCCAGACCGGACCTATTTTTCTCGCTTACCGGGCCAGCGGTGTGGTAAGGCAACTGGAAGAAGAGGTGAAAAAGGAAGAAGCCCTCTACGACTTCACATCCCCGGACGGAGTGCGCCACAGGGTTTTCAAAATAGCGCGTCCGGAATGGATAAGCGCGATCACGGAAGAATTTGCCCATATTCCCTATACCTACATAGCAGACGGACACCACCGTGCGGCCTCGGCCGTGAAGGTTGCGTTAAAAAGGAGAGAAGAGCATCCGGAATATACGGGGGAGGAAGAGTTTAATTATTTTCTTTCCGTCCTGTTCCCGGATGACGAACTCCAGATCCTGGCCTATAACAGGGTGGTAAAAGATCTGAATGGACTTGGGAAGCAGGAATTTCTTGATAAGGTGCAGGAGGCATTTGAGATAACCGGAAAAACTGAGAGAAAGGCAGAGAGGGCGGACAATGAAAAAGCGGCGGAATGCGTTTCCTGCTCCGCAAAAATACCCGCCCGTAAGGGAGAAATCTGCATGCTGCTAGACGGCGCCTGGTATACGCTAAAAGCCAGGGAGGGCATAATGACCGCAGATCCGGTGAAAGGGCTGGATGTTTCACTCTTACAGGAACATCTTTTGACCCCTGTCCTCGGAATCGGAGATCCAAGGACGGATAAGAGAATTGAGTTTATCGGGGGAATCCGGGGCACAAAGGAGCTGGAGAGGCGGGTGGATACCGACATGGCAGTTGCCTTTTCAATGTACCCGACGTCAATGGCCGAGCTTTTGTCCGTTGCCGACGCGGGTCTTCTGATGCCTCCGAAATCCACCTGGTTTGAGCCGAAGCTGCGCAGCGGGCTGTTTATCCATAAGCTGTCGGAGTAATTGAGTCGATGAGGACGCCGCAGGCCGATGTCCGGCGCGAAAACCTTCCCTGAGTCTTCAGTCCCCTCGATCCTGTCCCAGGGGAAGGAGGCAGAATCAATTGTTCCGAAGAGCGCAAGCGGTCCCCGGAACAATTCATTCTGGCCGGAGTCCCCACTCACGACAACCTGAAAACAGGACTGAAGACTCATTCAGCCAACCTCTTCACACCGGACATTGGCCGTACCGGCCGCGTCCTCCTTCCTCAACTGAACTTAAGGTTTAACCTCCTCCACAGCCGGATCCTTCATCTGATAGATGCGCACCCACTCCTTGGTTCCGTCCACCTTGACGGATTCGCTGCGGTTGACGCTCAGGAATTTAATAATTTCATAGCAGTCGATCCAGATTTCATTGTTTCCCTCTTTCTGGGATTCATCGAAAATCAACTGGAGGCCGAAATGCAGGTGCGGTTCATCAATATTGTTGGTATTTTCCGTTGCGCTGTATCCGGTCCGGCCCAGGTATCCGACTACATCCCCGGCCGTGACAATGCTGCCCTCTTTAAGGTTACCCTGATATGGGTAATCCTTGCGCAGATGGGCATAATAGTAATAACGTTTTTTGTCAAAGCTTCTGATGCCCAGACGCCAGCCTCCGTACTGGTTCCAGCCGATGGCTTCCACATAGCCGGATTCGACCGCCACTACGGGCGTTCCGGTCTGTCCCATCATATCGTGTCCCAGGTGCTGCCTGCGGTAACCATAGGAGCGTGACACCCCGAAATCATCGTAGTGGCTGTAGGGAAAGTTCTTGGCCAGTGGATGAAACGCCTTCAGGCCGTATTTGGTCACCCAGACTTTCCGTTCGCCGTTCGGCGTTACAGGTTCCACATAAGGCGTCTCTTTATCGGCATTATTCTGATTTCCGCCATTGTCCTGTGACGCACCCGGATCTCCTTCATTGATCTGGGCATCGGACAGGGCGAAAGCGGGAGCTTCCGATTCTGGGATCTGGATTTCATAATATCCGACGAGTCCTCCCAGAACGGCATTATATGCCTCAAGGTAATAGGGATAATATTTGAGATCTTTTGTGATTTCATCCATAGATGTGCCATTTTTAAGCTGTTCGGCTAATTTGTCCATATCTGCGGAGGAGAAGCGTGAAAAATCACCCCCGTACCTGGCTCCGAGACAGGAGAGCAGTTCAATCCAGTTTAAGTGGATATCCTGCTGGCAGGTGGCTACGTCGTAGCGGAAGGCCTGTGTCATGGCATCGGCCGAGACATCAAAGTCCACCCATTTGATATAATCTTTTGTTCCCTTACCGGAGGAGGGGCCTTCCTCTTCATTGTGGAACATGGAGAAAAGGCTGCCGGAAAACGGGGAGGCTGAAGCGGATATTCCTTTTTTGCCGGTAAGCCATCCTGCAAGCAGAAAAAGAACGACCATAGCTTCAAGGCCGATGATAATCCCGGTTCGTCGTTTATGTAGAAAGAGAAGTAGCCGGTCGGCTCCGGCCGTTACTTTTTTAATAAATCGGTTCAAACGGATTCCCCTTTCACAAATATCATGACACTGTCCGGGCGCGGATGCCCCAGGGTTGTCTCGCTGGTTTTATGGCGTCGTAGTCCCCTGTAATAAAGCTTCCGTGCGGTAAAAACCTGAAAAAAGTGTCTCTTATGATCATATGTGAAGAAAAGGCGGAATATACCGTGAACCAGGAAGAAAAAGAAAGGCGTGATTAAAGAATGGAAGAGAATAAAACAGAAAATAGAATGGAAGAAAAACAGAATGAAGAAAAACAGGGCGGCACATACGCAGACATTTATGCGGAAGGCGGCGCCCTTGGTCCAGATGCGGTGGATTTCAGGGATAAAATCAGAATAGAAACCCTTGAGCGAAGACCGGGATATGCGAAATGTGAGATAGAGATTAAACCATGGCATCTGAATGTGCTGGGCGTCATCCACGGAGGCGTCCTCTTTTCCCTGGCCGACACGGTTTCAGGCACGGCAGCGGCGGCATCCGGCGAATACAGGGTGACGACGGTCAGCGGAAATATCAATTACCTGAGGGCGGGAAAAAATACGTCCAAAATTACGGCCGAAGCAGTGGAGGTGAAAAACGGGAAAACATTTTCCGTTTGCGATGCAAAAATCTATGATGATAAGGGAGCGCTTTTGGCAACCACTACGATGACGTTTTATCACCTGCTCCCGAGAGGATAAGCGGGAGCAGACTTTTGTACTTTATGCGCTTTTAAAGCTCGATCACGGTTTTGTCATCCGGCACAAAGAGAGTTCCGTGATAATAAGCAGCCCCTTCTTTTGTGTAGAGTTCCCGGCGGTTTTCAATGGTTTTATCTTCCGTATGCCAGAGGAGCAGGGAGGGGATGCGGAGGCGCTCCGCCAGCTCGCAGGCCTCTTTTACCGTGCTGTGATGTTTTTCATAGGGCTTATATTTCTCCCTGTCGCCGTAGAGGCAGAATGCCTCGTGTAAGAGCCAGCCGCTGCCCAGGGCATAACTCTCGCATTGCGGATTCAAGGGTTCGTCCCCGGCAAAACAGAGTTTCTTCCCGTCGGAAAGCCGTGCGGTGAAACCGAATTGTCTGGCTTTTGTGGAGAGAATGTCGAAAAATGTGATGTTGAGCCCCAGAATTTCAAGGGTCTCCTGATCTTTTACCGGGATCAGCCGGATGCGTCCGCCTATCATGGAATAAAACTTTTTCTGCATGGTAAGGCGGCAGATTGTGCTTATGGTTTCGGGCAGTCCATCGTGGCAGTAGATGTTTAAATCACCTTCATAGCCGCCCTTTTTCATGGCGGTTGCTATCATGCGTATCATCCAGACAATGCCCAGGATGTGATCCGTATGTTCATGAGTGATAAAAATGTGGTGTATTTTAGAGAGCGGGACATCCATAGATTCGAGGATACCGAGAATGCCGTTGCCTCCCCCTGTATCGACCATAAAATACTCGCCATTTACCGCCTGTATGGCGAAACATGTATTATAGCATCGGGTGACGGCTGCGTTGCCTGTCCCGAAAACGTAGAGAAGCTCTTTTTTCATGGGGAAACCTCCTTGCGGTAGAAATATTGTAATAACTTTATTTTTTTTCCATCTTATGATACTATAAACC
>CATWBR010000122.1 GCA_958349075.1 uncultured Clostridium sp. | reverse complement strand
TGTATTTTCAGACTTAGACGCCATTTTTTGCCTGTGGCAGAAAGGATAACAGTATGACGCTTCGCCACATCCGGATTTTTGTCACCGTATATCAATGTGAAAGCATCACAAAAGCAGCCGCAAAACTGCATTTGGCACAGCCTTCCGTGAGTCTCGCTATCAGTGAGCTGGAAGAATATTATGGGCTCCGCCTTTTTGACCGTATGGCAAGGCGCATCTATGTAACGGAGGCCGGCCGCCAGTTCTACAGCTATGCCCTTCACATCTCCTCCCTTTTCGACGAGATGGAAAAGGGAATGAAGAAGTCGGGAGCTACCGGTACTCTGAGAGTCGGCGCAGGTATTACCATCGGCTCCCGTCTGCTTCCGGAGCTTCTGGTACGTTTCAGGGAACAGCATCCCGATTTCAGGGTGAAGGTTCTTATAAAAAATTATTCGGCCGTCGAGGAGGCGCTTCTGTCCAATCAGATCGACTTTGCGCTGGTGGAAGGTTCCCCCTCCGCCCCGCAGTTCGTCGATATCCCGTTTATGAAAGACCGCCTCTGTCTCCTCTGCGGCCCTTCACACCCACTTGCCAAAAAAGACTGCGTCCTGCCGGATGAACTTCTTCCCTATGATTTTCTGATGCGTGAAACGGGCAGCGCAACCAGCGAAATTGTCAAAAGCCTCTGCGCTCTCCACGGCCTGAAGATTACTCCCGCCTGGGAGAGCGCCAGCAACGAGGCCATCATTGAAGCGCTCAAAAAAAACCTGGGGATCACAATCCTCCCCAGGCTCGTCGTCCGGAACGATTTATTAAGCGGCGCCCTCAAAGAGGTTGGCCTCAAAAACATCAATCTGGAACGCATCTTTTCAATTCTTTACCATAAAAACAAATATCTGCCGGAAGTGGCGCGTGAGTTCATTGCCTTCTGCTCCGTCACCGCAGAGGAACTCTGCCGTGACGACGCCGTGACGGAACTTCCGCCCGGTTAAAAAACTTCCCGGCCGCTTACTGCTGCTCTTTGCTGTTTCCCGCCACAGCCCCGGCTGTGCTCTCCTTTTTGAATTTCGGGCTGGCAATAAACAGAATCACTCCTGCCGCAAAAATGAAAATGGAGATAAACTGTGAGGTGGAGAACGTGCCCACGGAACCGCGGATCAGGTCTCCCCTGAAATATTCAAGAATAAAACGTCCCGCGCTGTAGCAGATCAGATAAAGGGCCGACACTTGTCCCGGCGCTTTCGACCGCTTCGCAAACAGAAGCAGGATAATGCAGTGTACAAAATTAAGTCCGCTGGAAATCAACTGGGTCGGCAGGAGCGGCACCCCGTTGGGTGCAAACGCCGAATTCGTAAACACGATGGAAATTGGGCTGTCCACCTGGATTCCGTAGCAGCATCCGGCGAGATAACAGCCGATTCTTCCCAGTCCCTGCGCCAGTGCGACCGCCGGCATTACCAGGTCAAAATACCGGAAAAATGAAATTTTGTAAACACGGGAAAACAGGTATCCTCCAAAAATTCCTCCGATAATTCCTCCGTAAACCACAAAACCGTCACCGAAATCCAGAAGCAGTTTCGGGTTTTTCACGATATCATCAAATATTGTGACGTAATACAGCAGCTTTGCACTGATGAGTCCCGACACAATTACCCACAGAGCCAGGGAAATAATCTTGTCGCTGTCAAGCCCCTGTTTCTGCGCCCTGTGTTCCGTCATAAAATAAGCAGCCACAAATCCCAGACCTATCATGAGGCCGTATCCGTGTATCGTGACACCGCCTATTGTAAGCAAGTCGTTATGCATATTGTCCTCCGTTCGTGTATTGATGCGGTCTTGTCCGCATTCCGGCCATGTAAAAACGCCGGTAATACAGATGTGTAATTCTTGCATCGGACATTAGTATAACTTTTTTTCGCGGTTACCGCAACGGATATGTGGTTTTTTCAGAGAAATTTAATATTTCATCATCCCAATCAGTTTCGGCATCTCCTCCCTCTCAAATTCCCGGATGGAAATCGCCTTCTTATTCGGATTGGCAAAGACAAATGTCTTATTTACATTCTCCACATAATTCTGTATCTTATCATTGGTGGCGCTTATGATGGCCTGGAAACCCAGGTCACGGATTAACTGGATGCAGCTTGCTACTTTTTCCGCATCCATCTTTGAAAACGCCTCGTCCAGCACCACGAGCCGGATCGTCGGATTTCTTTTTAATTTCGGGGACAGTCCGATGCGGTAGGCCTGGGCAAAGCTGGCCAGGAGGGCGACATACAACGGGTTCTGACCCTCACCGCCCGAATTTTTCCGGATCATCTTGCTGAGCTGCAGCTTCATGACGCCGTCGTCATTCCTGATGATCTGCTGCATGTCAAAGGAGAGGTAGGTGCGGTAATCCGCATATTTATCCATGTTTCGTCTGGCCTCCTCCATCTCCTCGGCAGACGCATTTTCCGGCGGGATGAAAATACTTATCAGCTCGTTAATCTGTTCCCCATACTGGTTTTCATGCTCCATTGTAAAGAAATTGAGCTGGTTTTCAAAGGATTGGCTGAGCTTCGAGGGATTGATCTCCAGAGCCTCATCCATAAACATATCGTAGAAACGGCCGTCCGCCCCCTTGTTTCTCCCGATGACAAACTGATATTTATCCTTCCCGAAGTTCAGGCTGCTGATAATCCGGTTCAGCTCATCCTTACGCCCGATGGCCTCACCGATAGCGCTGCGGATCTTGTACATAAAATCGTCTTTGAAACGCTCCACCGCCGTCTTTGCCTGCTCCGTGGCCGCCTCCCTGTAATGCTCCAGATTATCACATTCAAGTGTGTCGAGCAGCTTTTCATATGCCTCATTATCTTTTACGCTGGGGGAAAAATTCCTGTTCGGATACCGCTTCAGGTAGTCGAGCCGCCCGGACAGCAGGATATCAAACGCCTGATCCCTGGCTTCCGCTGCCGAACCGGCCTGTCCCTTGAAATAATCCCTCAGCTTGTCATAATTGGGGTTATCACGTTTGGAGAGGAACTCGAGGAGCTGCTCCTCCAGACCCTTTTCTTCCTTAAAGGCCCGCTCCCTGTCGGAGAGTTCTCCCTGGCTCCAGACCGCGTCTTTCTTCAGCCGTTCCAGTTCCTCCCGGTTCCGGTTCGTCTGCCTGTCGCTCTCGCGAAGCTCTTCTTCCTTACCGGTTCTCAGCGCCTCAACGGCCTCCCGCTCCTTCTCCCACTCGTCAATATTCTGTTCCTTCATCTTCCGGAGCTTTTCTTTAAGCTGGTTTTTCTCTCTTGTTTTTATCTTTAGCTGCCTGATGTCCTCAAGCCATTCCAGGTAAGTATCCGCACTGCTCTCCATCTTTTCAAGCTCCAGGATACGGCCGCATTCCTTCTGCAGTTCTTCCTGCGGCCTTTTCTCCGTGCGGCAGCGCGTGATCTCCTCCTCCAGCAGCCTGATTCTCTTTTTTATGCCGGCTTTCCCAATGTAGGCGGATTTTGTATAATGGTCGGGATTTACAAACTGCAGGCGTAAATTGTGGTAAAGCATGCAGTCGGGTGTGATGCCCGTCCTGTTTTTTCGGAGTTCCTCAATATTACGGCATTTAATAACCCTTCCGAGAAGCATGTCGATGTATGGCCTTAAATAATCCTCCCTGACGAGCACCTCCTCCGAGAGGGCGTTATCGGAGACCTGCGGCGTGATTTTGGCCGCCTTCTCCGTATCAAGGACCGCTACGCTCCAGTATTCTTTTCGATCCAGCTCCCCGTATATCTCCATTGCCGTTTTCGCATAGGCGGGCGGTACGACAAGGGACAGCTTGTTTCCGGCCAGATAGCCCTCCACCGCATTTCTCCACTCATCGCTTTTAATGTCCAGGAGATCGGAAAGGACGTAAACCTCCACCTGTTTTTTCCGTTCCTCAAACAACCGTTTTTTTATGTAGGAACGGGCATTTTCCAGATACTTGGGATACGCTTTACCTCCGGCCCGGAGTTTCTCCAGCTCTTCAACCGCCTGTTTTTCCCTCTTGGCCAGTTCGCGGATCGCGGCCCCGGCCTCCTGCTTCTGCCTGGCTACGTCCTCCCTCGTCTCTTCTACAGAGCTCTTAAGCCGTTCAAGAGCGGGCCTGCCGATGGAACGGGCCTCAAATTCTTCTATGTCCCAGATGGTCTGGTTGGATGTGACATCCTCGTCCACCCAGGCTTTTAAACCCGCGGCCGTCCTCTGCCACCTGTCCTCACTCTTTTCAAGGCGCTCCAGGAGTTCGTTCATCCCCTTGAGCTTTTCCTTCAGCTCATCGTAACCGGTGGAAGAAATCTGCCTCAGGAGTTCATCACTCTTTGCTTTAAGCGCCGCGATCTGGCTTTTCACCTGCTGCCCCGTCTCCTCCTGTCTGCGCAAATCAAATTCAGTCTGCCCGATCCGGTCCGACAGTCCGGCCACCTGAATACGCAGATCCAGAATCTCCATCTTTTCCATGAAATAAATGTTTTTTCTGATGAGCTCTTCCTGTGCCTCAACCGCCCTGTATTTCTCGGAAAGCGCGTTCAGCTCCCCGATTTCACGGCAGGTGTCCTCTATCTTTTTTCTCATTCTGCCGTACTGCATGACGCTCTCCTGCATATCCTCAATGTGGATATCCTGCTCCATGCAGATATATTCTTTTACAAAATTCTCCAGCTTGATATTCATCCTGAAGGGAATCGCCCGTTTGAAAAGCAGGGGGAATTTTTCCTGGTCAAGGCCTCCCAGATACACATCATAAAGTATCCTGCGGAACCTCTCGTTGTGGGAGGTGTAAAAATACTCTTCTTTGCCATAGGAACTGAGGAGCCGCTCCTCCACCTCGGCGATGGTCATGGCCCGTTCTTCCGTTCTGTAGCCGTCTTCCCACAGCGGCCCCTTATGCCAGAAAAATTTTCTTTGAATTTCATTCGTCGACGTCTCCACATCGAATACGATGCCGACACACTGGCAGTCCTGTGTGTCCGTCCTCTTCAGTTCCAGGACTATGGTCGTGGAAAAATTCCTGTTCCTGAGATAGGCAAACTCATTATTTTCTCCGATATTCACCATGCCTCTGAGATATTCAATCAGGTTCCGGTCCGAATCATCCGCGGCCGCCTTGTTGAAAAATCCCCTTCCGTCCGTATTGGCATACAGCACAATCTGCATTGCATCAATCACAGTGGACTTGCCGCTCCCGGAATGGCCGGTAAAAAAATTGATTTCCTCGCTGAAAGAGAGGGTTTTCCTGCTGATATAATGCCAGTTATTCAGGCAAATACGGGATAGCGCCACAAAACGGTCCGCATCATTCCTCGTCTGCTGTGTCATCGCGATCCTCCTCCGGTTCCGCCGCCGGTACCTCTCCCGGTTCCTCATCCATAAATGATTCCAGAAGTTCCCTGACATCGTCCCCCATCAGCACCACGTTGATGCAGGGGTAAACGATCAGCCTGCTGCTCCCTTTTAAATCATCCAGAAGCTCCAGAGGCTCTATAATCTGATATTTTTTAAGCAGTGTCACGGCTCTTTTTATATCGGTCGGGGAGGGCTGCTTTTTGAAAAGGCGGTAGCTCCCCAGCTTCTCATGCATCTCTCCCAGCGTCGTATAGACATTTACGCTGGTGGACACGCTCTCCATCTGTTCATCGTAAATCAGTTTCAGAATCAGCAGGTACAGGGTGGCAAGCCTCGGCAGCTTATCTCCCACCAGAGTCTCCCCCTGGATATAGATCACGCCAAGCTGGCTGTTTTCACAGACAGAAATGCCGCTGATTGAAAAATAGAGCCGGATAAATTCCAGATGCTTATTGCAGAACCTGAATTCACGGTTATATTGAAATCGCCCCGTCCGCCTGTCGTATTTGCGTTCCAGGATAAAGGTCTGGCGGAGCAGAAGGCGGATAGAGTCCGTGACCTCCTTCTGCTCTTCTCCCATCAGACCGTCAAAATACGGAATTTCTGTCATTTGTCCCTCCTTACAAATACCAGCTTCGGATACCGGTATCTGCCGTTGTCTATCTGTCCGGTCTCTTCCTCCACCACATGGTACAGGCTTTTCTGCCTTGTGGAGTAATCATAGGCCAGGATCAGTTTTTCAAATTCTTCATCGTTTGTAACCGTCTTCTCTCCCACTTCCATCCTTCCCGAGACGGAACGCTGTGTGATAAAGCTCTCTATCTCAGCGCGGCCGTAGCGGCTCTTTACACGGTTCAAATTCAGTATCTCCTCTGTTGTCAGCTCTTTTTCTTCCTCATCCGGCTCCAGGTTCTTGGCAAAATCGGCCTTCAGCCTTCTCCGCTTATAGAGCGAGCCCTCCGACAGGATATTCATCTGGGACAGGTTCATCCTGCTCCCGATTATACCCAGTTTTTCATCCTTACCGTCTTCGTCCGACAGATGGTTAAGCAGACGGATAATCATCCCCTTTGTATTATCCTCCTGGTTCAGAAGATAATCAAGCCTTGTCACGGTGGCTCTCACATATCTGGAATGCTCCCTGTCCATATTGGAAATCCTGCGTTCAATATCATCGAACCCCCGCTCGATCTGGCTCAATATTTCCATGATTCCGGCGAGTTTTCCCTCATCTGCGGCGCCGTCGCCCGATACCGTTCCCCCGTCCTTTTTCACGAGATTTTCCAGCCACAGGCCGTCCTCCCTCATCTCTGCAATCCAGAACTTGATATCGTTTTTGTACAGATAAAAGTTGTCCGATGTCTTAAGAATGTGGTATTTCTTCCTGACAATCTCCTCCACATAGCCTTCCAGGTGATCTTTTAAAAGATTTCCATAAGTCTTCTGCTCCAGGAGGCCTGCAAAGAATTTATCCATGTTATGCAGCATGTCCTGAAGCGTCTTATTAAGCCTTTTTGTGTTGATAAGCGCAGTTTTTAACAGGCTTAAACCGGCTCTCTTGTCATTCTTAAGGGAAAACAGAATTGCATAGATATTCTGAATATAGATCTGGGTTTCGTCTTCCTCGTCATTTAACAGCTTTCCGAATGCGTCCAGCATAACGGCCGCGTAATCGGGGATTACAATATTGGCCGTCATGGACGCATAGTCGTCTACTTTCCTGAGCCAGCCTGCGCGGAGCAGCCAGTTGAGGACTCTGGTCGCTGGCGGTTCCAGCGTATCCAGTTCGTCCTCCATCTCATCCTGCCAGATCACATACTTTTTGCGGGCAAAGTGTTCACCCAGAATCCGTATGCAGGCCTCCCTGCTCAGAAAATAGTTGCTGTATTCGTATTCTTCATTGATTTTCAGCAATGCCTCTATGTAGATGGGCCGGTTGACGGAGCGGAATAAGCCCCAAAACCGGTCCGGTATTTCATTCATCAGTTTCATCTTCCGCCTCCGCTGTCTTTCGCCATAATGCCGCGTTTACCCGGTCTTAACTCTCCAGCGATTTAAGCGCCGCAAGGAGCACCGTAAGATCAAGCGGCTTCACAAGGTATCCGTTCATTCCGGCTTCCATGGCCTGGCACCTGTCTTCCTCAAAAGCGTTGGCCGTCATCGCCAGGATTGGAACCGTCGCCGCATCCCTTCTATCCATGGAACGGATGGCTCTCGTAGCCTCTAATCCGTTCATTACAGGCATTCTGATATCCATCAGCACTGCAAAAAAGCTGTTTTCCGGCGAGGTTTCAAACGTCTCCACCGCATTTCGCCCGTCGGCTGCCGTCACAATGCAGAGACCATGCATTTCCAGGAGCGATTTTGCAATCTCCAGGTTCAGTTCATTATCTTCCACCAGGAGAATCTTCTTTCCAAGGAATTCCCTCTCCACGGCCTGTTTGCTCAGGCCGGCGGTATGGCCCGCCCGAAACTTTGTAAATGTTTCGTACACCGATGCCCGAAACAGCGGTTTGGAGATAAAGTAATCCGCTCCCGCCGCCCTGGCTTCCGCTTCGATGCTGCTCCAGTCATAAGCAGAAATGATTATGATCATCGTGTCCGGTCCCGTAAGTTCCCTGATACGCCGGACCGTCTCGATGCCGTCCATCTCCGGCATACGCCAGTCAATCATCGCCACGTCGAACATCCATCCTGCTATCAGGGCTTTTTCCACTTCCTCCACTGCCTTGATACCGGAATTTACAAACACAGTACCAGCGCCGATTCCATCTAAAATTGCCGCAGCCTGCTCGCCTATGTATTCATCATCGTCCGCAATCAGAACCTTCATTTCCTTTAACAGTTCCCTTGTTTTGCGTTCTTTTTCCCTTTCTTCGTCATCGTGAAGAAGGCCGAACGGAAGTCTGACCGTAAAACGGCTTCCCTCATCTTTCCTGCTCTCCGCCTTAATGTCTCCGCCCATCAGATTAACAAGGTTATACACGATCGAAAGGCCAAGACCGCTGCCAATCTTGTTTCTCGCACTGTCCGCCGTCTCCTGTTCAAAGGGCTGGTAAAGCTTCTCCAGGAACTCCGCAGACATGCCGATTCCCGTATCGCTGACGGAGATTTTCAGTATGGCAAATCCGTTGACGCGTTTTTCCTCTTCTATCTCTATGCGGATCTTCCCGCCGGCCATCGTAAATTTCACGGCATTGGACAGCAGATTCATCAGAATCTGTTTAAGCCGCAGGGAATCGCCGATATAGTAGCGTTCCAGGGGATCCCTGTGATGAATCTCATAGTCAATTCCCCGTTCCAGGGACTGCGGGAATATGATGGAGTTAATCTCGGCTATCATCTCTATGAAATCAAATGTTTCACTGGACAGCGTCATCTTTCCCGTCTCGATCTTGGACATATCCAGGATATCATTAAGCAGCGACAGAAGATATCTGGATGAGGTGTCAATTTTATCAAAGCAGTCCTTCACACGGACCGGATCATCTATTTTCAGCTTGCCGATGGTGCTCATTCCAATAATCGCATTCATCGGTGTCCTGATATCATGGCTCATCCTGGAAAGGAAGTCGGATTTGGCATTATTGGCCGCCTTTGCCGCCGCCAGGGCATCCCTCAAAAGCTGCTCCTGCTTCGCCGTCTCCGCCCTCTGCGCATCCAGCAGTTTAATCATCCTGATGGCAATCATATCCCCGCTCACGGAATTCTCCACAAAAATCAGATGTGAAGAAATCCAGTGGTACTGATCATCGGAGCCCATCTGACGGTACTCCAGATATACCTCCTTCTCGCCGTCCGAAAACTTCCGAATCATGTTTTCCCTGGAAAATGTTTTGAGATAGTCTTCCCTGTATGCGGGATAAGTCCGGCTGCTGCTTTCCAGGATCATCTCATCGTAACTGCCGCACCGGCTGAGCGTGTATGTTTCCTGTTCTTCCACAAAACAGTCATAGTAATCCCTGGTCAGATTCACCCTCATAATTAACGGATATGCCGTACAGATGGCAGCGCGGAGCGACTGGTTCTCAATCAGCCTCTGCTTTTCAACCTCCAGTTCAATCCGCTTAATCTCGGTGATATCGGTAAATACCGCCTGGATTACTTCCTCGCCGTCCGCATTGACAATTCTGCCCATCGAGACATTGACCCAGACCTGCTCCCCGTTCTGCTTCCTGCTCTCTCTTGTGTAGGCCGCCACATCCCCCCACAGGGTCAGGGAGTCCGCCGTCTTCATCACCCAGTCCATATCCTTACCCAGCACCATCTGGAACGGTGTTACGATATGGTTCCGGTATTCCTCCTCCGAAGTATAACCGTAAAATTCCCAGGCCGTCCGGTTAACGCTGACCAGACGGTGAGAAGGATCCGTTGTAAACTGAAGAATTCCACAGGGCACCGTGTTGTAAAGCTGGGTGAGGAATTTCGCCGTCCGTTCCACCTCTTTGGCCGCCTTCTCGATCTTCAATTCATTCTGCTTCTTTTCCGTAATATCGGTGATAAAGCTGTAGAGGACTTCTTCGCCCTGATCCAACACTTTTTTCCCGAGATCGGCAACCCAGATGACATTCCCGTCTTTTCTAATAATACGGTATTCCATGTAAAATGAATCTCCCCGGTTAAGCTCCTCCCCGATGTCCGATTTTACCGCGGCAAAATCCTCGGGCAGAATAAAGTTCTTGCAGCAGTTGTCCGTTGCATCGGCATATTCCGTCTGGCTGCCGTAGCCCAGCATCTGGCAAAGGCTCTGGCTTACCCACCTGGTAGAGAATCTGTCGTCGTTCAGGCAAATCTGCATGCCGCCCGGAAGCTGTGCAAGCATCAGCTCTATCTGGCGCTCCCTCTGGTTTAATATCTCCTGAAGCTGCTCGTAGGACTCCCTCGCGGCCGCCACCGGAAACAGCTCATCGTCCTTCACATCGCCATAGGAAGCCGAATGGTGAAGGTGCACAAGCCAGAGCTTTCCGTTCTCCCTGCGGTAGATAAAAGTCGCTCTCTGGTGGAGCTTCATATACATCTTGGTTCCCTCCACCGATTCCACCCATCCCGCACTCTCACAGAAATAACAGTTCTCCGCCAATTCCCGCACGATAAATGTCTCATCGTACATCTCACATGGAATCATATCACCTTTTCCGGCGCGGAAGGCTTCTGCCACTGCTTCACGTCCCTCGGCCTTCATCTTCTCGCCCGCCCCGATCCACACAATGTCCGGTGCAAATTTGGATATCAAAAATTCCATATCAGATTCACAAAAATATTTATGCAGTATCTCTTTTGTCAAATCCCTTATTTCCTTCAGGATCTCATCTTTCATTTAACTCCCCTTCTCTTGAAACAGCGGCCTGTTCATTCACGTTCCGCCGCTCCGGCCTGCATCTTTATACAGGCAGTCTGCCCATCCGATGCACCTGTTCGCACATTTTTATCC
>CATWBR010000121.1 GCA_958349075.1 uncultured Clostridium sp. | reverse complement strand
CTCTAGTATTGCAGCTCCTCTTCCTCCTGTATCACGTTCCAGAGCTTATCCTCGCGCTCTATCACAATCTTGCGGCCCGCCTTGGAGATAAACCCCCGCCGGATAAGTCCCGCCATAATCCGTGACACCGTTACCGTATGTGTTCCAAGATATCTGGCCAGTTCATGATAGGAGAAAAATCTGGGCAAAACCCTTTTACCGCCCCACATTGCGGAGGTGTCTAAAAGAAGGCGGCATAACCGGACCGCCGCCGTTTCCTCCTTTGTCCTGTGGAAATGGATCAGCAGTTCATCGTAATTATCTGCCAGCGTTTGAAGAATTAAAGCGTTAACCTCCGGGTTCATCGCAAAAATCTGCCTGAAAATATGCTCGGTCAAACGATATACGGTGCAGGAAGTTTTGGCGGCCAAATACAGTGCCGGCTTATCAGGCGTCTCTTTCCTGCTGGCTATGACCTTGCTGAAAGCAACAAGTCTTTTCGCACGGAAATACAAATAAATCCATTCTTCTCCCTCCTTTGTAATTCCTGTCAGTGCACAGATCCCATCCTCCAGCCAATAGACATATCTATGCCCCTGTACCTCATTTACACGGCTGAGCAGCTCTCCTTTTTCTATATTAAGTCTTACCCCATGTTCTATAAAAGCATCTCTCAATAATTCCTCCATATTCCCCCCCCCTCTTCCTAATCTGCTGCAGCTTCCCTTCAATAACGGCTTCCCCTTCCATTATGCCACAAACATTCCATAATTTGAACCGCTAACAATGCTCCGGCGATATTTCAACCGGACAGCCGCTTGTGTTCTTTCCTGTCTTCTGCTATATTTATAGTATAAAAGCTCTTAAACAAAGGAGAAAAAATGATCTTTAAAATTGCTCTGATCCTGAAAGAACATTTCAGAGAAAAAGTCAACAGCTACATGCCGAACAAACCGGATGACATCGTTTTTGACTTCTTTCCTTATACTACAATCCAGGAAATCCAGGATGTTTTTCTTTCCATCAAGGATCAATATGACGGATTTTACGTCAGCGGTCTGATTCCCCTTCAGGCCATCAAAATAATCGGTGAACAGAGCAGGGACGCCATCATCGCCCATTCTTCCGTTAATGTGGAAAACGTCTACCAGGCCCTGCTTCATCATATTGTCACGTCCGGCATCGAAAATGTAAACCTCTCCCGCGTCGGGATGGATTTCCTGGACGATGAAAAGACACTGGAAGAATTAATACGCGAGGAAAAATTTGCCCAGGCCGCCTACACCTATGAGAAGCGCTGGACCAGCCTGCAGACGGTGGACGAAATTGAGCAGGAAGAACTGCGTGTCCAGGATTTCTATGTGAAACAGTATCAGGAAGGCAAGCTGGATATCATTATCACCTATTATTACAGCGTCCTGGAACGCCTGAGGGACAAGGATATTAGCTGCTACTATGTCTACCGCGGCGAGTGGGCCTTCTGGAACAGCATGGAAGAACTGAAAAAGAGCATATTCATCAAGAAATTCAATAAGAACCGTTCCGCAGTCATCCATATCAATACCGATAATGCCAGAGAGTTATACAGGGACAATTATGAGCAGTTCCGCCATCAACTGATGAGCACGGTTCTGCAGTTTAACCAGCAGCATTTAAATAAGGCTATTTTCAAATCCAGCTACGATGCGATGGAACTCTATATGGATTATGAAACCATGAATCTGCTCACAGACGGGTTCCACAGCTGTCCTCTGTTTGCCTTTTTGACGAAGTCGATGGATTTTCACGGCTCGGTCGGTTACGGCATCGGGGACAATATCTACCAGGCCCGCTTAAATGCTGTCAATGCAAGCCACTTCGGCCGGAATATGATGAAGGACAGCATGGGCAGCTTCCTGCTGGATCAGAATGAATCCCTGACCTTTCTTTCGGCCGGCGGCCCCTCCGACTCGGGTTCTCTCTTTAAGATCAGCGCCGATACCGTTTCTGGGATTGCCGACAAGGTAAAACTTTCTTCCGAAACGGTAGTCCGTATCGCGGAAGTCCTGCTTTCCCTGAATACGGAAGAGATCACTTCCCAGGATTTGATAAACAGTCTGGGAGTATCCCTCCGCAGCGCCAATAAATTTTTATCCAATCTGGAAAAAGGAGGCTACGCCTCTGTATGCGGCCAGAAAAGAAATGGAATCAAGGGACGCCCCGTCAACATCTACCGGGTGAATTTTAATTTAAATCCCTCTTAAACAGCGGCGGTGCTGTTCTAAAAACATAGGATTTATCAATACCTGCAGCATGGAAGAAGCCCCCGGACGCCAATACAGGCAGCCGGGGGCTTCTTCCTCTTCCATTTTCTCCGTCGTAACGGTATCTTCTGCTCTCCGCCGTCATGACGGCCTCCTATGCATTAACCTCTGTTTCACACCGGGGCGAAACCGGGTTCTTCCTGCCTGTAATAGTTGATCAGGCAGCCCTCACGCAGTATCCTCCGCTCCGTTTTGCTGAGATAACCTAATGACAGCATGATTTTATGCGGGCCCTTCGACCTGTCCTCCGGAAGTACATAAGCCTCTGCTTCGCTTTCCTCCGACTCAAGCACCTGCCTGATGCCGGGAATCCAGATAAAGCTTCCTGTCTCAAACTCCGCTCCCTCCGCGCAGGTGAAAGGCAGGATGCCCCAGTTAATCAGATTGGAGCGGTATCTCTTGGTAGCGTATTCACGGCAGATGTTGGCCCAGCCCCCAATCACGCGCTGGCAGGTTGCCGCGTATTCCCTGGCCGAACCGTCGCCCGGTTTTTGGGAACAGAGGACGCTTCCGATACAGGTTCTCCCCGCGTTAAACGGCAGGCCGTGTGCGGCGAGGCAGGCCGCAGCCTCCTTCAGTTCCCCGTCCGCCTCAAAGAGGGCTTCTCCCTCCATCAGCGCGTCCTCCCACTTCTTTACCGCCTTGCACCGGTCCACATACTGCGGTTCCCTGGCCGAGAGGGCGTATTCCGCCAGTTTCAAAAGGTTTGAGCGGTAAGAGGAACTCTCCCCTCCCGGAATCAATTCATCCGTCGTCGTCACGGGATCGTCGAGAACGGCGGAAACCTTTAAAAGCAGATCGTCGTTCAGCGCCGGAATCACCGGAATGTCCTTGATATTCGGACCTTTTATCAGTTCTACGTTCCCATCCGCCCTGCCGAAGCAGTCAAGCACCCGTTTTTCATACAGCTTTGAATTAAAATAATAGTGGTACTTTGTATAAGTTCCGTCCCACTGCGTCGCCGGTGTCAGGAAACCTTTGTTTCCGGCGGTCGCGGCGATGCTCAGCGCATCCATCAGGGCAACCGACGCCAACTGGCCGCTCTTCGGCCTGGAACCCTCCCGGTTTGAAAAGTTCCTGGTCGTGTGGCGTATAGAAAAACCTCCGTTAAACGGCACGTCGCCCGCACCAAAGCAGGGTCCGCAAAAAGCAGAGCGTAAATTGGCCCCCGCCTCCAGAAGCGTTGAAGCAATCCCCTTCTCAACCACCTCCTGGAACACGGGCTGGCTGGCCGGGTAGATGTTTAACTGGAACACATCATTTCCAATGGAACTTCCCTTCAAAATATCCGCCGCCTTGCTGATGTTCTCAAAAATACCTCCCGCACAGCCGGCGATCACTCCCTGATCGACTCTCAGGCGGCCGTTCACAATCTTGCTTCTCAAATCCATTTTAAGTCCGAACTCTTTCATCTGTTCGCTGCATTTTTTCTCGGTCAGACTCAGGATATCTTCCGTATTCTCATTCAGCTCCTCGATCGTATAAGCATTGCTCGGATGGAAAGGAAGGGCAATCATTGGCCTGATCTTTCCCAGATCCACCTCCAGAAGATAGTCATAATAAGCCAGTCCGGCGGGCCTGATTAAGCGGTAATCACTTTCACGTCCGTGGATTTTGAGCCACTCCCTGACGCTGTCGTCCGTCTGCCAGATCGTGGAGACACAGGAGGACTCCGTTGTCATCACATCGATTCCATTTCTGAAATCCACGCTGAGGTTTGCAATTCCAGGGCCTGCAAATTCCATAATCCTGTTTTTCACAAAGCCCTCATCAAACACGTTCCTGATAATATCCAGCGCCACGTCCTGAGGCCCGACTCCCGGCGCCGGCGTCCCCTTCAGATAGACCAGGACGACCGGAGGCCTTACAATATCATACGTTCTCAGAAGGAGCTGTTTTACAAGCTCTCCGGCCCCCTCACCGATAGCCATGGTGCCCAAAGCTCCGTATCTGGTGTGGCTGTCCGCTCCCAGAATCATCTTTCCACCCCCGGCCAGTTGCTCCCTGATATACTGATGAAGAACCGCCTGGTGGGCCGGAACCATGATTCCACCGTATTTTTTCACCGCCCCCATACCAAAGAGATGGTCGTCCTCATTCAGTGTCCCGCCCATCGTGCACAGGCTGTTATGGCAGTTGGTCAAAACGAAGGGAATCGGAAATTCCTCCACGCCGCAGGCAATCGCCGTCTGCAGCACTCCCATATAAGTCATATCGTGGCTGACCAGCGCATCAAATTTCAGCTTCAGATTCCCCATATCGGAAGATGTGTTGTGCGCTTTCAGTATGGACCACGCCATGGTTCCCTGGGCCGCCGCTTTAAGTTCCTGCTCTGAGAACGCTCCTTCAGCGGTCAGGGATTCCTTCTCTTTATCACATACAATTCTTTCACCGTCTACCAGATAGACGCCTTCATATTCTTTTCTCATCACAAATCCCACCTTGTCGTCCCTAACCGTAACGATTCAGTTCCTTCCTCGTTTCCGCCCGGACCATTATCCTTCTATTTTCGTCTGTCTTATTACATCCAGTATTGTACCGTCACGGCTCTCCACAAGACCTACTACCCGCTCCTCAAATTCCAGTTCCTCCGGCTTTCCGACAATCGAGTAGGCAATATCCCTAAGCTCCCCGATTGATTTTAACGGCAGCCCCGCCTCTTTAAAGGCGCTGAGTAAATCCTGTCTTCCCGGGTTAACGGCAATGCCGTAATCCGTGACAAGGACGTCGATCACCTCGCCCGGAGTCGTTACCGTGACTACGCGGTCACAGACGGTTGGAATGCGGCTGCGTAAAAGGGGGGCAACAATAATCGAACAGTTGGAACCGGCCGCCGTGTCGGGATGGCCGCCCGGCGCGCCCCTGACGATTCCGTCGGATCCCGTCACTACATTGACGTTGAAATCGGTGTCGATCTCCAGAGCGCCCAGCACCACATAATCCAGCCTGTTTACGTAAGCTCCCTTATTCATCGGATTTGCATACTCGGATGTGGAAATCTCAAAATGGCCGGGATCCTTTTCCACTGACTCAACCGAGGCAGCGTCAAAGCACTGGGCGTCCACAATAGTCCTCACAAACCCCTGTTCCAGCAGTTCACACATCGGCTGTGTGATTCCTCCGATGGCGAAGCCCATTTTGATATTCTTTTCTTCCAGGTAGGGTTTCAGCATCCTGTTTACCGCAAGCGCCGCCCCCCCTCCTCCGGTCTGAAACGAAAATCCGTCCTTGAAGAACGGAGCGCAGGCGATTACCTTCGCACAGTATTCCGCCATTTTCAGCTCCCTGACATCGCTTGTCATTCTCACCACATTGCTGACAATCTTGTCCGGGTTTCCGATTTCCTCAACCTGCACCACGTAGTCCACATCCACCTGTGAAATGCTGGCGGGGAGGTTGGGAAAGCCGACGAGACAGTCCGTAATCACCACCACCCGGTCCGCATACTTTGCATCCACCATGGAGTAGGAAAGGACGCCGCAGTTGCTTTTGCCTCCCACTCCCCGGGCGTTGCCGTATTCATCACTGGTGGAGGCTCCGATAAACGCAATATCGATATGTACGTCCCCTTCCTCAATTGCCCTCACCCTTCCTCCGTGGGAACGGATAACGGCCGGATTTTTCAGTTTGCCGCCCGAGATGGCCTCCCCGATTTTCCCCCGCACTCCGGAGGACTGGATCCCGGTCACCACACCGTCCTCAATCAGTTTTGCAACCGGATCATGGGCAGCTCCCAGGGAACTGGCACAGATGGTGATATCTTTGACTCCCATGGCTGCCACCGTCTCCATCACCATGTTCACCACGTAATCCCCATCGCGGAAATGGTGGTGGAAAGAAAGGACCATGCCGTCCCTGATACCGCATTTTTTAAGAGCCTCCTCAAGGGAAGATAACAGCTTGCTTCCTCCCTGCATATTGCTTCTGACCGCCGGGGCCGCTTTTTTATAGCCTGCCCCGTCGCGGTAACCGGGGCCATGATACCCCTCTTTTCCATACCGCTCTAATATTTCGTCCGGTATTTCTCTTCCCACTTGATTGATCATGCCCTCATATCCCTTCCATTTTTTTCCATTTTTTTGTTCTTGACTTGCAGTGTCAAACACTATATGATTTATCTGTATATATTATTCGACATTTTATTACATCTTTTGTGCATATTGACTAATTTCTTTTTCAGCAGTAAGGAGGCCGAATTCATATGGAATTCCGGGAATTAACCAACATTTTAACAATCGCCGAGGAGGGCAGCCTGTCGAAAGCCGCCGAAAAGCTTTTTGTAAGCCAGTCCTCATTAAGCCAGTTTCTCAAAAGCTATGAAGCCTCCATTGGCTGCTCTCTCTTTGTCCGCACTTCCACCGGAATGCGCCCTACCGAAGCCGGTGAACGCGTCCTGGAAGCCGCCCACCAGATTGTTGCCATCGGCAACAATTTACAGAATGAACTCTGGGATATTGCCAACCTTTCCACCGGCAAGGTTTCCCTCGGCCTTACCCCGTTCCGCGGTTCCTTTGTGCTGCCCGATATCCTTCCGGCCTTTTACGCCAGATATCCGCAGATTACAATCCATACGGTGGAAGCCAACACCCAGACACTGGAGGATCATCTTCTGCGCGGCATTATCGATGTCGCCCTGCTGACCTATCCCCTCATCAACAAGAAGCTTCCTACGGAGGATGCCTATGAGGAGGAGGTGTATCTGGCTGTCAACAAAGACTCCCACGTCCTGGAACTGGCGAAATACGACACGGAGACGGGACGCACCTATGTGGATTTTGAGGATGTGATGCATGAGCCGTTCATTCTTCTTTCAAAGGGCCAGCGGCTTTTCACCCTGGCGGAAAGCCAGTTTGACCAATACGGCTGTAAACCCCATGTGATACAGAAAACGCAGAATCCCGAAACCAGCATCCGCCTGGCCGAGCAGGGGCTTGGTCTGGCATTCATGGCAGGTTCCTATATCCATCCCATTTATAACGGCAGTTACAAACTCTCCTATCTGTCCATCGGCAAGGAAGGGCTTCACCGCAAGCTGGTCTTCGCGTTCCCGCCCAACACCTACCGCTCCAAAGCTACGATGGCTTTCGTGGAGATGGCTTCCAGACTGCTGGCTCCCGGAGGCAAGTTTTCCTAGAGCCGCACCGCCCGTTTTTTATGCCGGCCGGGTATATCGAAACCGGCCCGCACCGTTACGCTTTCGCTTTTCTTTTCTTCGCAAGCATGGGGCCGAATACGCAGGCAATGCTGGCAACCGCTAGTACCAGTACGATCGGCCTTGTAAATATTTCCCAGAAGCTGTCATAGGATTCGATGGTCCGAAGCAGCTCATTATCAGCAGTCTTACCAAGCAGAAGTCCCAGTATCAGAGGCATAATGGGAAATTCTGCTTTTTTCATTGCCCAGCCAATCACTCCGAACAGAAGCATCAGCCCGGCGTCGAACAGGGTGTTTCTGTTGGAGAACGCTCCCAAAAGCGTCAGCACCAGGATACAGGGAACCAGATATTTGGTCGGTACCTTTACGATGTAGGCGGCAAAGGCACAGAGCACCAGTCCCAGAATCAGCATGACGAACTGCTGGATAAACAGGGATGAAAAGGCCATATAGATTACATCCTCATGGTCGATAAAAAGCTTCGGCCCCGGATTCCATCCCTGAAGCACCAGCGCTCCCAGCATCATCGCAGTGGAGGCCGACCCGGGAATACCGAGCACAAACAGCGTTGCAAGAGCTCCGCCCTCGGATGCATTGTTGGCCGTCTCACAGGCAATTACCCCCTCCGGGATTCCGGTTCCGAACTGATCCCCACGTTTACACCACTGTTTCGACTGGTTGTATCCCATCATCCCGGCCACGGCCGCTCCTGCTGCCGGCATGATTCCGATAATCACGCCGAGCAGGGAACAGAGCACCGCCTGCACGGGACGTTTCAGCACCTCTTTAAAGCCCGAGATAACCGCCCTAAATCCGGTGGAGTGGTTTCCATTCTCATCCGTCATCATCTTTTTTCCCGCCAGATTAATGATCTCCGGCATTGCCAGAAAGCCAATCAGAGCCGGAACCATCGGAATGCCGTCCATTAGGAACATATTGCCGTAGGTACCTCTTATCGTTCCAAGGGAACTCATCCCAATCGTACCGAGAAGAATACCGAACAAACCCGCGTACACGCTCTTCAATGTATTTTTTGCAAGGCTGCCCACACAGCTCAGGCCGAAGATGGCCACCATGAACATTTCCGCCGGTCCGAATTTCAGGGACAGCGTAGCCAGAGGCTTCGTGGCAAACAGCAGGAAAACACAGCCGATCAGGCCGCCGATTACGGAGCTCATCAGGGCGATTCCCAGCGCTTTACCGCCTTCCCCTCTCTGATTCATCGGATAGCCGTCCAGCATGGTTACCATGTTTGCCGTCGAACCCGGCGTGTTAATCATGACGGCCGTAACCGCTCCGCCGAATAATCCTCCCGTGTATATTGAAAGCAGGAAGACAAGGGCCGTCAGCGGCGGCATCTTATATGTAAAGGGCAGCATAAGCGCAATCCCCATACTTCCCGTCAGGCCCGGAAGGCAGCCGAGTACCAGCCCGATCCCCACTCCCCCGAACATGTAGAGGAGGTACTGCAATTGAAAAATAACCGAAAATCCTTCTATGAAATGTTGCATCCTGTTCCTCCTCCCTTAAAATCCCAGAAATCCCGCCGGCAGCGGAATATGCAGCCCAATTTTAAATACCGCGTATAAAATCCCGGTGACGATGAGCGGCAGTAAGATGTATGGCAGCGGCTTTCTGACCTGCATAATCAGCAGCAGGACCGCCAGCAAAGCAACGGTGGTGATGATAAATCCCAGGTGAGGCATGATAACCACGTAAACCGCCATGGAAGCCACCACGAAAAATGATCTGATTAAGACCTGCTTCTCCTCCTGTGATATCTGAAGCGCCCCTTTATTTTCTTCCCGCTCCCTCTTCCACTCCCTGATATCGGTAAATGTATTTACCGCAAACAGAATGACCATCACGATAAAAACCGGTTTGATCAGGTACTGGTTCTTTTTACTGTATCCCACAACCTCTATAAAATAGGTTGCCGACCAGAGTAACACAATGGCAGGAATAGCCAGCCTTTTTATAAGCGAACCCATTCTTTTTCCTCCTTCCGTACCGCAGCAGCCTGACGGCCCGCCGCTTCCCTCCCTGCGGCAGCGGTACTCCCGCTGTCTGTTCTGCCCGATATCCGAAGATACGGGATACCGGGCAGGCAGTTTCTTGTCATATTATTCTTCTTTCAGCCAATCCTGGTACTGTACAACGAGTTCATGGAGCTGAAGGTTCAGTTTATTGCTTTCTTCCGGTCCGCGGAATGCCGATACCGCAAGCTCGCCGCTGGACTCTAAGAATTTCTGGTATTCCGGATTCTCGAACGCCTCCTTATAGGTGTCAACCAGTGTCTGGTAGCGATCCGGGTAGCTCTCCTTCACGCCCTTCTGGACTGCGAAGAGACGGCAGGAACCGAGGGAGCCCGGGATCTTCAGATCCGGATATACCTCGTCAAAACTTGGGGTGTCCGGCCAGATGGCGTTTCTGTCGGAGCCGCAGACGGCAAGCACTTTTGCCTGATCTCCCAGTCCCAGATCGCCGTTGGCGGAACCCGTGATGAAGTCCACATGGCCGCCCATTAAAGCCGTACGGAAATCATTGCCGCTGTCGTAATAAATCGTTTTATAATCCAGGTTAAACGCCTCGGTCAGGATGCCGAGCAGAATGGAACCGGCGCCGCCTGCTGTGAGGCCCACTTTAATTTTCCCCGGATTATCCTGAATTGCTTTAACCAGATCCTCTATCGTGTTATAAGGTGAAGTGTCAAGTACCGTAATCGTGGTCGGATCGATCTGCTGCATATTAATCAGATCAAAATCCGAAATATCGTAGGTAGCTCCCTGTAAAACCTGATTTCCGCTCAGGTACGTCTGGGTTCCGCAGTAGATATTCGTGCCGTCCGCCGGAAGCGTCTGGTAGTACACCGATCCGACCATGGTGGAAGCGCCCTCCCGGTTCTCAACGACAAATGTGCATCCCGCCGTCTCCTCCCAGTAAGGAAGAATTCCCCGGACCATCAGGTCGGCGCTTCCTCCCGCCTTAAACGGAACAACGATCGTCAGTGTCTCTCCCTGGGGCCAGGTACTCTCCCCCTCCTCGGTCTTGCCGTTTTCCTCAACCGGAGCCGCCGCTTCCTTCTCTTCGGCCTTTGAACCGGTATCCGTTTCCTTTGCCCCGCCCGAACTGCAGCCCGTAGCCGTAACCGCCATCATTGCCGCCATTGTCAGTGCCATTACCCTTTTTTTCATTTGTGCTCCTCCTGTTTTTAATTCTTTTTTTATAGGACGTTATCCCCATTGCATCCGTCCTTATCGATGATTTCATTTTATCAGATAATTCAGAATTTGAACAATATGGATTCCCGCACCCACCCTATCAGTTTTTCTAATATCTGATAT
>CATWBR010000120.1 GCA_958349075.1 uncultured Clostridium sp. | reverse complement strand
ACCGTTTGCACTCGGTGGAGTGCACAGCGGATGCTAAGCTCGTGAGAAACCTCGCCAAGCACCGGCGGACTCCAATGTCCCCTGCGCAATTGATTCTGCCTCCTTCCCCGGGCAGTAGATCGGCGGGACTGAAGACTCCGCGAAGGTTGTCGCCCGGACCCTGGCCTGCGGCCCGCTGGGTTTCCTCATATGCTAGGGGGAGGACGCTTGTCGCTGCCACCACTCGCATCTGAATTTGGAGCTTCAATTGAAGCTGAGTGGATTGAGAATAGCGGAAGACCAATGTTTTCATGATGTTTTTTGATTTAAGATTGGTTGATTTTCTATTGCTGCTCTTTGCCTTTTCCCTTCCTCTAATTTGGAGGAATGTTTATTTTTATCGGAAACACGTAGTGGCAGCGACAAGTGCCTTCCCCACTTGATGGTGGAGACAATCAGCGGCGGGACGGCCGATGTCCGGCGCGATAACCTGCCCCGGAGTCTTCAGTCCATCGATCCCGTCCCCGGGGAAGAAGGCAGAATGAGTTGCGCAGGGAACCTGGGAATCCACCAGTACTTGACGAGGTTTTTAACGAGTCTAGTACTGCTGTGCATTCCAACGAGCGCGAGCGGTTCCCGTAGTAATTCATTCTGGCCGGATTCCCCCTCACGACAACCTATCCCCCGGGACTGAAGACTCATTCAACCAACCTCCCCACACCGGACATTGGCCGTTCCGGCCGCGTCCTCCTTCCTCAATTAAATCCTCACTTAATAGAGCAGATTCGGAATAAACATCGTCAATACCGGAACATAGGTAACGATCAGCAGAGCCACAAGAAGGGCAATAATGAACGGAATACATTCCTTCACAAACGTCGTCAATTCACATCCTGTGATGGAACAGCAGGTGAACATCATCGAGCCGAACGGAGGCGTCAGTCCGCCAATCATAATATTGACGATACAGACAAGACCGAAGTGCACCAGATCCACGCCAAGGCCTTTTACAACAGGCACAAGCAGAGGAGCCAGGATGATCAGGGCTGCGCCGCCCTCCAGGAACATGCCGAGGAACAGCAGCAGTACGTTAATAATCATCAGCATCACATACTTGTTCTGTGTAATACCGAGAAGCAGGCCTGTCAGCATCTGCGGAATACGCTCCCAGCTCATGTAGTAGCCGAATACGTTGGCAGCGACAATAATCAGGACAACCGTGCTGGTTCCCTCGATTGTCTCCCTGAGGACAACAGGAATGTGCTCCGGACGCAGATTCTTATAAACCAGGGAACCAATTATAATACAGTATAAAACGGCAACGGCTCCGGCCTCGGACGGTGTGAACAGACCGATACGAAGTCCCAGGATGATTCCGAACGGGAACAGAAGCGCCCAGATGGAGTCAATGGCCTGATGCCAGATTTCTTTGCCCGACGCCCTCTTTTCACGGCTCGGGGCATAATGTCTTTTCTTGGAAATGATATGTACCGTAATCATCAGGCAGATAGCCATGAAGATACCCGGCATATAACCGGCCATGAAAATCTTGCCTACAGAAACGCCCGCAATCAACGCATATACAATCAGGTTGATTCCCGGCGGAATAACCGGTGTGACGGCCGAGGACGCCGCTGTGATTGCGGCCGAGAAACCCTTGCTGTATCCCCTCTTCTCCATCTCCGGAACCAGCATCTTACACTGCATGGCAGCATCGGCGTTGGCGGAACCGGACACGCCGCCCATCAGCATACTGAGCAGTACGTTAACCTGGGCAAGTCCTCCCGGAAGGTGGCCTGTCAGCACATCCGCGAAGCTCATAAGCTTGGTGCTGATTCCCGCATAGTTCATAATGGAACCTGCCATTACGAAGAAGGGAATCGCAAGCAATGGGAACGACTGTGTGCTGGTGATGAACTTCTGTAAAATCAGGTCAGTCGGTGAACCGGTATTCAGCACACCGAAGTAGAAAAGTGAAGATGCAAATAATGCATATGCGATCGGAATCCCTGAAAAGTACAGGATAAATACGATAAGAACCGGTAAAAATGCCATTTACTCTTCCCCCTTTCCAAATGTGCCTGTTTTCATAATCTGTTTGATGTCATTCATTAAATGCCCCACAGAATAAACCGAGGTCAGGGCGAAACCGACAATCAGCGCCGAGCTGACCCATGCGGATGATACCCCAAGTACCGCAGTCGGTTTTATATAAGACAGGCGTACAAACACTACGCTCAGATAAAAAAGATATCCGTTGGTAAAAAGCAGAATCAGATCAACCAATATCCTTACAATATTCCTCATTACATTCGGTAATTTGTTGACAAGAATGTCAACTCCAATGTGCATTCCCCTTCTGTAGCCGGCGGCCGCTCCCAGGAAAACACACCACACAAAGCAGCTTGTTGTCACTTCTTCGGTCCAGTACAGACCGGTCTTCATAAAATAACGTAAAAATACGTTTACAAGGACGAGACATGTTGTAATCGTAATAAAGATGGAGGCCAATATCTCTTCAAAATGTCCCAGCAGAAACTTCACTGTCTTATTCATACCATTCTTCCTCTCTTTTCAGGAACGCGCGTCACCTCCCGCGCCGAACGCGGGCTCCTGTGTGGAAATGATGATGGCAATGAAACGAAGGCTGTGCGGTCGTTTCTTCACCAATCAGCAAAAACGGGGAGGAGCCAGGCTCCTCCCCTGCGCTATTCCATTATTTTGGCATATTTGCAATTGATTCTCTGAATTTCTCATAGAGGCCCGGAGTAACGTCTTTCATGTTCTCATAGATAGGCGCTACTGCTTCTGCAAATGCCGCACTGTCGACTTCGTTGAAGGAAATTCCCATCTCTGTCTCCAGTTTCTGTTTTGTAGCTTCTTCGCCTTCGGAGATGTTCTTAACCATTGTCTCAGCGCCCTTTGTGAACTCATCCTGGATAATTGTCTGGTACTCTGCCGGAATCTTGTTCCATACGTCTACGCTGATGTATGCGCCGCAAACGCCTAAGAGATGTTTTGTGAGAGCCATGTTCTTGGCAACTTCGGCACTGCCGTTTGTTGCGTAAGCGTCAATTGTTCCTTCCAGTCCGTCTACAACGCCCTGCTGAACAGCGGAGATTGTCTCGGAGAAAGCAAGTGGTGTTGCCGTTGCGCCCATGTGGTTTAAGGTATCAACATATAACTGGCTGCCTGGTGTACGGATCTTCATACCCTTTAAGTCTCCCGGTTTTGTGATAACTTTGTTGGTCATAAGGCTTCTGAAACCAAAGATGTAGTCAAGGGAGAGAATCTTAATTCCTTTTTCCTCTGCTCTCTTGAACATATCCTGTACTTCCGGCGTACCGAGAAGGTATTCGTACTCATCATAGGAAGTAACTAACATCGGTCCTGCCAGGATGTTGAAATCAGGAACATAGTCGCCTAAGTAGGACGGATCCTCTACGGAGATGAAATCTGCGCCGCGGACTACCTGCTCAACGCCGTCTTTGTAGGTTGCAAGCTGGCCCTGAGGATAAGTCTGGATCTCGATCGCTCCGTTCGTCTTCTCAAGAATGCTTGCCGCGATGGAATCCATCGTCTTGGTCAACTGCTCTTCCGGTGCAAATACATGGCTCAGTTTTAATACCAGGTGATAATCGTCTGCCGGAGCTGCTGCCTCCTGGCTGCCTTCCGCTGCCTGGCCTTCTGCCTTCGGCGCCTGTGTCTCCGCCGGTTTCTTGGAGCCGCAGCCTGCTAACGATACGCACAGCGCTGCCGCTAATGTCAGGCTCAGTACTTTCTTCATTTTCTTCATTTTTCTTCCTCCTTATATCTTAAGGGTTTGTCCCTCAAGTCTCTCTTAGTCCTGCATCTCTTTCCTGATCTTCGTCACACGATCCGGATAGTTGCCGATAACGGAATCCACACCTCTTGCGATCATGGTCCTGATATCCTCTTCCTCGTTGACCGTCCATGTGTTAATTTTGATGCCCTGGCTCTTTACTTCTGCAATAACCTCTTCGGTCATGTTGTAAAAAATAGGATGAAGACATTCCGCTCCGGTCCCCTTCGTGTAGCGGCCTGCGTCAATCAGCCATGTCTCCGTCAAAAGTCCGCATACCAGTTCCGGACAAATCTCCTTCATTCTTCTGATGCTGAAATGGTTGAATGATGAAATGATAATCTTCTTCTCCAGCCCGAATTCGTGGATCAGATCATAAACCTTCTTCTCAATTCCGGGATACTCGAAAATACCTGTCTTCAGTTCGATATTGGTTACAATCGGTGTGTCCTTTACCAGCTCAAAATATTCCCGGAGAGTGGGAACATGCTGTGGTTCACACTGGCCTGCGAATTTGAACGACACATCAAATTCCTTCAGCTCTTCATATGTATAGTCTCTTACATAGCCTGTCCCGTTCACACAGGTACGATCCAGTTTCTCATCGTGAATAATAACGACTTCGCCGTCCTTTGTCAGATGGACATCCATCTCGATTCCGTCACAGCCTTCTGTCTGCACGGCTTTCTCAAAAGCCAGCATTGTGTTTTCCGGATAATTTCCACTGAATCCTCTGTGGGCAAAATTCTTTACCATGATACCCTCCTGCAGCTTGCGCTCCTGTTTATTTTCTCTGCTTCGACAAATGCCGCAGACCGGAGATTTTGTTTTACTGTTTCCGGAGAAATTGCCGTTTCCGGGAAAAGAAAAAAGCGGTTCGACTAAAGCAGCTCACCTAAGTGAACTGATTCTAGTTTGCGCCGCTCTCCAACTCTCTGCTTTGTATTCATTTATCGAATTATATAGTGTAATCTTAACACTATCTCAACAAATAAGCAAGCATTTTTGTAGATATCATCCAGTTTTTTTTGCAATCCCTGTTAATTTATGTAAATATTGACAAATAATTAACCATATTTATTTGTTCTTTTTGTTCTGCTTTTTCTTCTTTTTGCGCTTCGAAGGTTTGACCTCTTTTTCAATGTCATAGTCATCCCGTTCATCCACACCCTTGTTGTACTCCCTCAGTTCTTCCAGCATTCCGTCGACCAGATCCTCGTGTTCTTCGGCATCATCGCTGTCTTCCGAGTCATCGTCGTCCGGCTGGCAGTCGCCGTCTTCCTGGTCGTCGTCGCATTCTCCGTCCTGCCCACTGTCGACATCGCATGAATCTTCCTCGGCATCTCCCTCTTCATCCTCTGCGCAGCCGCAGGACTCTTCCTGCTCTTCACACCCTGAAACAGACGTTTTAACCGAATTTCCGTCAATTTTTTCACACATGATTTCATGCTCCGAAGCAGCGTCCTGCTCCTCCTCTGAGTGATCAATATCCAACGGAAGGCCTTTCACCTTTTCCAGGATATCCACCGAGGCATCAAACTCCATCTTTTCTTCTTTACAATTTTCCTCTTTCTTAAAGGCAATACTGCCGGATAAGAAAAGGGATGCTTTGGCACTGACCGGGCCCACCATCTCATAGAGGACGGAGGATGAAAGGATAATCGTCAGCATCAGATTTCCCGTCTCCGGAGGCAGAAGCCTCTGTCCGAGGAATGCCAGGCCGATCGCGACACCGGCCTGCGGAATCAGGGCCAGACCCATATATTTGCGGATCTCTTTGCTGGTTCCCATCACCATACAACTGAAATACGTTCCCAGATATTTTCCGACGATACGGATGACAAAATAGGCCACGCCGATAGCTCCTACCGTGGACAGAGCCGTCACATCCAGATTCATACCGGAAACGATAAAGAAGATGGACATGACGGGAGGCGTGAAGTTATTAATCTGCCGGAACAGCTTTTTGTCCCTGGTCAGATTGATATACGCCGCGCCGAACACCATGCAGGATAACAGCGGAGAAATGTCGGCCGCCGCGCAGATGCCGGAAAGCCCCAGCAGCATGGCAATGGCCAGTATCAGCCTGTTGTCTCTGCTTCTGGCCGGAATCAGCAGACGGCTTAAGAAATAGCCGCAGAAGAATCCGAGGAGGATTGCAAGCAGATTCAGCAGGATAGGGATTATAATATCGTTGGCGGACAGGGCTCCCGATGCCCTTCCATTGGCAATGGCCGCCACCACACTGAAGGCGAGAAGGCAGACAACGTCGTCAAGCGCCACAATCTGGAGCAGAGTGTTGACAAATTCGCCTTTTGCCTTATACTGGTTAATCGTCATCATCGTGCTGGCCGGAGCCGTCGCCGTGGCAATTGCTCCGAGAATCAGGGCAAAATCCCAGTCCAGATGAAATACAAACTTTAATATCACCGTCACAAGCACACCGGCTGTCAGCGCCTCACTGATTGTGATGACGATAATCTTTTTACCGGTCTTCATCAGCACTTCTTTTTTGAAAAATTTACCGACTCCGAACGCGATAAAAGCCAGAGCCAGATCACTTACAAAACCCATGGAATCAATCATGTGCTGCGGTATAAAATTCAGGCAGCAGGGGCCGATCAGGATACCCGCCAATATGTAACCGCTGACTTTCGGCAGATTCAAGGTATTGGTCAGCCTGGTCATGATAAATCCCGCAAATAATATGATAGAAAGTACAAGAAGCGCTTCTGTCTCCTGACTTAACTGACTTAAAAATTCCTGCATCTTAACTTCCCCCCTACATATAGTCTATTACAAAAACTCCATCATTTCCCCCAGTGAATCAAAAACCGCATCCGGCTTCACAGAGGATTTCTCCACATCCTCCGGCTTAGTCTCCCCGGTCAGAACCAGGAATCCCTTTGCGCCGTTGTTGACGCCGGTAGCCACGTCCGTATAAATACGGTCCCCCACAAATGCCACCGCCTCTTTCTCCATTCCGGTATGATCAAGGACCATATCCACCGTCTCCTTAAACGGCTTTCCGAGATACTTTGGCTTTACTCCCGTAGAAAGTGCAATCGCGGCGCACATAGCTCCGCAGTCCGGTATAAAACCACCCTCCACCGGGCAGTTGATATCCAGATGGGTTGCCAGGAATACAGCCCCGTTTCTGATATGGGTACAGGCGCGTTCCAGCTTATCATAGGTCAGCTCCGTGTCAAATCCTATCACCACCACGTCGGGTGTTATCTCTGCATCGGTTCCCGTCCGGCCGTTCACAAGATTGATTCCGGCCTTAAAAAAACTTTCTTCCAGTGCTTTTGTACCCATCAGATAAACGGTTTTTCCGCTATAAAATTCTTTCAGATAGCGGATTGTCACATCTCCCGATGTGACAATCTGATCTCTGGTTATGCGGCAATCCATCTTCTCTAATTTATGAATATAATTCTCCGGTGACTTTGATGAGTTATTTGTAAAAAACAGGAATTTCTTTCCTGCCGTCTCTACGGCGTGAATAAACTCCAGAGCCCCGTCGAGCCTTCTGTCTCCAAGATAGAACGTGCCGTCCATATCAAGTACAAACAGCCTGATTTCTTTCAGTATGTCCCTGCTTCCGGTCATCTCCTGCTCCTCCCGTCTGTTTACGATGATACAGTATGTATGCTGCTATTTTAAACGGCCTCCACGGTCTTTGTTGCAATAACGGAAACACCGGTTCCCGCACAGTCCTTAATGATAACGTCGCCCATATGGACAGGCGCCTTCATTCTGACCGCCCTGATTTCCTTCATGATATCGAAGATTTTTCCCTTCGGGATATCTTCTTTTGTCTTTACGGATGCTCTGGTGAGAGTTCCGCCTTCCACAACAACGCTGGAAGTCACAATCCTGGTCGGGTTTGTCACTTCTTTTTTGGCGTATGCTTCACCCTTTGCGCACGTATTTCCTGTTACGGTAATATTGTCCCCGTCCGTCGTAACGCTCACAGGGCAGCCCAAAGGACAGCCGATACAGATCAGATCCCTCTTTTCCATTACTCCACCTCCGTACAAATCACAATCTTCTCTAAGTCAGGATAGTTTTTAAAACTGTCTTTTTTCAGGATAACCTGCTCCATCTCTCCGGGGGCAAGGACTTTCTTTTTCCTCTTTGACACTCTCTCATCACCATAGTATACGGATATGAAACGATCCTTGTATACGTCGGCCACACGGAAACGCACTACCACCTGGTCATTCATATTCCGGATGTCAAGCGACTGCGGAACGGTATAGCGGACGCCGTTTACCGCCTCCAGCTTTACTTCTTTTCCCTCAGTCCCGGCTGTTCCATTTTTCACATAATCCGCAGCGTTCTTCCCTGCCAGGTTTGCCTCCTCAGAAACGTAATCCACCAGATCATGTACATGGAGGACATTGCCGCAGGCAAATACGCCCTCGGCTTCTGTCTGAAGGTGATCGTTGACGTTCGGACCCGAAGTAACCTGGTTCATCGATACGCCTACGTTCTTTGTCAGTTCGTTCTCGGGAATCAGTCCAACGGAAAGGAGAAGCGTATCACAGGAATAAAATTCTTCCGTTCCGGGAACCGGCTTTCTGTTCTCATCGACCTGGGCGATGGTGATGCCCGTCACTCTCTCTTTGCCATGGATTTCCGTCACGGTATGGCTCAGTTTCAGCGGGATACCGTAGTCGTCAAGGCACTGTACAATATTTCTCTTAAGTCCGCCGGAGTAAGGCATCAGCTCTGCCACTACCTTCACCTTGGCCCCTTCGAGCGTCATTCGTCTTGCCATGATGAGTCCGATATCGCCTGAACCCAGGATGACTACTTCCTTGCCCACGCTGTAACCCTCGATATTCATCAGTCTCTGTGCCGTTCCCGCGGAGAAAATACCGGCCGGACGGTAACCAGGGATGTTGAGGGCCCCTCTCGGACGCTCACGGCATCCCATTGCCAGGATAATCGCGCCGGCCTTGATTGTCGTGAGGCCTTCCTCTTTATTGATATAGGTCACTTCTTTGTCATTATTGATATCGATTACCATGGTATTCAGTCTGAAGGGAATCTTCTCTTCCATCACCATTTCAATATAACGGGCTGCATATTCCGGCCCCGTCAGCTCTTCTTTAAATGTATGAAGGCCAAATCCGTTGTGGATACACTGGTTTAAAATGCCGCCCAGCACATTGTCCCTCTCCAGAATCAGGATATCCTCCACGCCTGCCCGACGTGCCGAAACTGCCGCAGCGAGGCCTGCCGGGCCGCCGCCTATAATTACAATATCATGATGCATCATTTTAAGCTCCTCCTATTTATCACCCTTTAACAGTTCTGAACCGGCTCTGTTTTTACAGATATCCTCCATTGATATCCCCCGCTCCTTCGCAAGGATTTCCATCGTCCTCGGCGTGCAGAATCCGGCCTGGCATCTTCCCATTCCGGCACGCACCCTTCTCTTAATTCCGTCCAGGGATACTGCTCCCAGCGGTCTTCTGACGGCGTCAATAATCTCGCCTTCGCTGATATTTTCACAGCGGCAGATGATGGTACCGTATTCCGGATGCTCTTTGATAAGCTTTGCCCTCTCTTCTCTCGGAAGCTCAGCTGCCTTGATGAATCCTTTTCTCGTTGCCTTAAAATCTTCTTTTTTCTCCGCTCCCGATGCTTTTGCAATCATCTCTGCCAGATATTTTCCAAGGGCCGGAGCGCAGGAAAGTCCCGGGGACTCGATTCCCGCCGCATCGTAGAATCCCTTTGCGTCCTCGGCTTCACCGATGATAAATTCGTCGTTCGCCTCGTGGGCGCGCAGTCCCGCAAAGGAGGTGATTGTCTGTCTGAACGGAATATTCTTAACGCTTAAGACGGACTTTGAAATAGCCTCCGTCAGTCCCTCCGCCGTTGTTGCGGTAGCTTCTTTGTCATCCAAATCGATTGCAGTAGGGCCTACCAGCAGATTTCCATGAACGGTCGGGGATACTAAAACGCCTTTTCCATATTTGCCGGGAAGCTGGAAGATGGTATGGGACACATGATTTCCCGCCTCTTTGTCAAGCAGGCAGTAATCGCCTCTTCTCGGAATAATCTGAAGCTTCTTCTCACTTACCATATTGTGGAATACATCAGCGTAAACACCGGCTGCATTTACCACATATTTTGTTTCAATCTCACCGTCCGCCGTGATCAGCCTGTAGCCGGAATCCGTCTTTTCAATCCGGACAACTTCGGTATTCATCCTGAATTCCACGCCGTTCTCATATGCATTCTCAGCCATCGCGATGGTCAGGCCGAAAGGACATACAATTCCTCCCGTAGGAGCATAGATGGCAGCCACCACCGCCTCACTTACATTCGGTTCCTTGGCTCTCGCCTCATCCCCTGTGATAATCGTAAGTCCCGGAACGCCGTTCTTCACGCCTCTTTCATACAATGCTTCCAGGGACGCCATATCACTTTCGTCAAAGCAGAGCACCATGGAACCATTGCGTTTGAAATCGAATTGTAAATCCTTTGAAAGCTGCTCCATCATCTCATTTCCCTGTACATTCAGTTTCGCTTTCAGGGAACCGTTGGCCGCGTCATATCCCGCATGCACAATGGCACTATTGGCTTTGGAAGTGCCTGAACAAACGTCTTCTTCGCGTTCCAGCAGGCAGGTGTGGAGATTATACCTGGATAATTCTCTGGCAACGGAACAACCTGTCACGCCGCCACCGATTACAACTACATCATAGATACAACTGCTCATTCTTCTTCTCTCCTTTTACATTTGTTATGACGGCGTAGGGCAGATCACCCGGTTTATCCGCCGCCAAAGGTAACAAAAAGCGCACATTACAGACTTTTTACCACCAATAAACAAAAAGAGTAAGGAAACAAAGCGTCCGAAGACACTTGATACCTTACTCTTATCTCTCATAGGCGTTTATTTATTTAACCCTATTTTAACCAATTTATGATTTAATGTCAATATTTATTTAGTTGGGATGCGAGGACGCCTCTGTGGGAT
>CATWBR010000119.1 GCA_958349075.1 uncultured Clostridium sp. | reverse complement strand
TACCTTGCTCTATAAGGTGCACCCTTGCTGATGTCTTAACTAAATGACATTGGCCTAGTCCCTCAGGCTTTCCGGCTCCCTGTTTCCTCTGAATAATCCAATATCACATGGCCATGCTTGCCGCCATTTTTCATCCGGTACATTGCGTGATCCGCCATATCCATCAGTTCCTCGCATGTCAGTCCCACGGCATCGGAGACTGCAAAATCAACGAGCACGGCGCCGATGCAGCAATAAACCGGCAGATGCTCTCCGCTGCCGCGCAGCACAAACCGTTCCGCTGCCGCTTTTTCCACCTGCGCCAGCCGCGCTTCCAGTTCCGCCATATCCCCGGGGCGTTCAATCAGGATTACGAACTCATCGCCTCCGACCCTCCCCACCACTCCGTATGTCTCTCTCTCAAGGACAGATGCAAGAAACATTAACGCCTGATCTCCGACATTGTGTCCGTAGTTGTTGTTAAAAGCCTTAAAGTCATCGATATCCACAAACAATACCGCCAGTCGGGTATGTGCGGTGCGATTGCATTCAATTGCTTCCCGGATAGACTGGCTGATCCGTTCCCGGTTAAAGACTTTTGTCAGAACGTCCCGCCCTGCGCGCTCCTGAAGAAGGCGCTGCTGCTGCGTCTTGTAGAGATTTTCCGTCTCTATAAATTCCAGCAGACCGTTGACCTCCGCTGCCAGTGCCCCCAGTTCATCCCTTTTTCCGGCCTCAATGCGAAGGGAATAATCCTGCCTTTCCCGGATGGAATTTAACGTGCCGGAAATATTTTTTATCGGACGGACAATCCGGTGTGATGCAAACCAGCCGATTCCCGCCGCCATCATGAGCCAAAGCAGCAGAATAAAGCAAATCATCATATAATACGCCGTTTTCTGGCTCTGATAGGTGCTTAAATTGACCGACAGCATAACACGCCAGTTCGTATATTCCAGATCGGAATAATAGGTAATGTAATCCTTTCCGCCGACCTTATAACGGAAACTGCCCTGTGGATGCAGTGAAAAATCGATTGAACTGTATTTTGTGGTGTAGTTTTTCCGTTCCGCCTCTGTCGTGACAAAGGAATCCCGGTCTTCATCGGAAGTACCCGCACTGATAATCTGCCCTCTCCCATCCAGCAGATAGAAGGTGGCTTCGTTCCACAGCTCCGCCCGTTCCCTGACAGTCTCATAAAAATCGGTACAAAGCTCCGCCAGAACATAGCCTAATACCTCTTCCCCATCTTCAATTTTTGCTATCGCAGCCAGCGTCTTGCTTCCTTCTTCATCCGGTATCGTATCCGAAATGTAAAACGCTTTATCTCCCATCATCTCAATCAGGTCATCAATGCCCTCATTGGCAAACGCATCGTGCTGTTCACAGCATGCCACCACGCGGTGGTCTTTGTCAATGATCGCAATTGCATCCAGATACTCCATTGTCTGAACGCGGGCCTCCAGCATATTGTCCAGATATCCCTGAGTTTCATCATTAAGCCGGCCTCGCATGGCCGCTCTCGACATATCCATGCTTCCCATGACGGTCAGATAATCTCTCTGTTGTTCGCAAAAATTCGTCATCTCCGCAACCTGGGCGTTGGCCACAACCTGCAGGCTCTCATTGATTACCTTTTCCATCTTATTGGTGAACAGATATGCAATCAGGAACATAAAAAGTAAAAACGGAGGAACAACGAGTGCGAAAAACAGCCGGCACATGGAATTACGAATGCTCATATGTAATACCTCATAAAAACAAAATACAGTCTTATGTTTTTCTGAAAAAAGCAGACACGGCCGCCATCTGTATACGCTGAACTACAGACGCCGGCCGGCTCAAATGCTTATTCGCTTAATTATTCCACTGCTATCTGCTTTTCCTTGTAATGATGAGCTTCCTCAAGCATCATATCCTTCACCTTCATCAGACGGATCTGGGTACTTCTCTCGTTCTCATCGAGCTTCATAGTAATATACTTGATGTTCTTCTTTGTCTCCGGGATGATGACATGTTCCAGGGCGTTTACACGTCTTCTGGTTTTCTCGATCTCGGAGGCCATGAGCTGGCAGGCCTTCTCCGTCTCGGACAGTTTCAGCATATCCGGCAGGATATCCGCCAGGGATTTGACGGCGCCGTCCAGGTCACCCGAAGTAAAGGCAAATCCATAAGAATAAATATCATTCTCGTCTGCCGTTCTCGTTTTATATTCGAACACCGGAATATCAACGCTCATGACGTTCTTTTTTCCGGTTTCCAGGTATACCTCCTGCTTCGGTGCAATCAGAGCCGCATTCAGCGCCTGCTCGGACATTCCCGCCTTTGCAATAACAAAGTTCTTGTTGGCGCTTCTGATTCCCTCTTCCACCTTAAGGCGCAGGGCCATGTTCTCCCTTGCCAGATCCAGAAACTGCCGCATCAGCTCATCTCGTTTATCCTTCAGAAGCTTATGGCCTCTCGTGGCCGTCACCAGCTTTTTCTTGAGCCTTGTAAGCTCCATTCTGGTTGGGTTCACCTGTGTAGATGCCACGGCAATCACCTCCTTCTGTTACTGTTCGCTCCGCGTACAGTAACAGAAGGACGCTTCGCGGAATTTTCTCTGCGGACAGTAACTAACTATTATATTTTCGTCTCTACTCTTTTCCGTAGTAGAGATCCAGATACTTGTCATCGATACGTTTCAGCTCCGCCCTCGGCAGGATGGAAAGAAGTTTCCAGCCAATCTTAAGTGTCTCTTCGATATCACGGTTTGCCGTGTAGCCCTGGGAAACATACTCTTTCTCAAAGGCGTCCGCAAACTTCGCGTAAATCAGGTCGATATCGGAAAGTGCGGCCTCGCCCAGGATTACCATCAGCTCTTTTGCCTCTTTGCCCCGCGCATAAGCGGCAAATAACTGGTTCATCGTATTGGAGTGGTCGGCTCTCGTCTTGCCCTCACCGATACCTTTATCTTTTAATCGTGACAGGGACGGCAGTACATCAATTGGAGGTGTAATACCTTTTCTGTAAAGTTCACGGCTCAGAATGATCTGACCCTCGGTAATATATCCGGTAAGGTCGGGGATCGGGTGGGTCTTATCATCCTCAGGCATGCTCAGGATCGGAATCATCGTGATGGAACCCGATTTGCCTTTCTGACGTCCTGCTCTCTCATAAAGGGAGGCAAGGTCTGTATACATATAACCCGGATATCCACGGCGTCCCGGAACCTCTTTACGGGCTGCGGAAACCTCACGCAGGGCGTCTGCGTAGTTTGTGATATCGGTCAGGATTACAAGTACGTGCATATCCTTTTCAAATGCCAGATACTCGGCTGCGGTAAGGGCCATACGCGGTGTTGCAATACGCTCTACGGCCGGGTCGTTTGCCAGGTTGACGAAAAGTACGGTCCTGTCAATCGCGCCAGTCTCTTTAAAGCTCTCAATAAAGAAGTTGGACTCCTCAAATGTGATACCCATAGCGGCGAACACTACGGCGAACTGCTCATCGGTTCCGCGCACTCTTGCCTGCCTTGCGATCTGAGCCGCGAGGTTGGCATGGGGAAGGCCGGATGCCGAGAAAATCGGCAGTTTCTGGCCGCGGACCAGGGTGTTTAGTCCGTCAATGGCCGAAATACCGGTCTGGATAAACTCTTCCGGGTAGCTTCTGGCCGCCGGGTTCATCGGCAGTCCGTTGATATCTCTTCTCTCTTCCGGCAGGATATCAGGACCTCCGTCGATCGGACGGCCCAGGCCGTCGAATACACGGCCCAGCATATCTTCCGATACGCCCAGCTCCATCGTTCTTCCGAGGAACCTTACCTTACTGTTGGAAAGGTTAATACCGGTTGAGTTCTCAAATAACTGTACAAGTGCGTCGCTTCCGTTGATCTCCAGTACCTTACAGCGCCTTGTCTCACCGCTTGCCAGCTCGATCTCTCCCAGTTCATCATAAGTAACATTCTCAACGCCGCGCACCAGCATCAGAGGACCGGCTACTTCCTGTATGGTTCTATACTCTTTTGGCATTTAGAAGTCCTCCTTTCCTAATACGTCGGCAATTTCTTTTGCCAGTTCATCTAAAACTTTCTGGTATTCCGTCTCTATATTATCTTCCGTTGTATATTTAAATCGTCCGATCTGTTCCCTGACAGCCATCTTGATGAGTCCGTTTGCCGAAGCGCCGTCGTTTAACGCTTTCTGTGATTCCTCATAGAACGCCATAACCAGCTTCATCATCAGGAACTGCTTGCGAAGGGAAGTATAGGTGTCAATCTCATGGAATGAGTTCTGGTGAAGGAAATCCTCACGGATGGAACGGGCCGCCTCCATCTTAAGGCGGTCGGAAGGTGAAAGTGCATCCATACCAACCATCTTAACGATCTCGTCAAGCTCCGACTCCTCCTGTAACAGACTCATCATCTTCTGGCGGTTTTCCATCCACTCGCTGTCTACATGCTCATCAAACCATTTGCCCATGCTGTCCACATAAAGTGAATAGCTTGTCAGCCAGTTGATGGCCGGGAAATGGCGTTTTGCAGCCAGGGAAGAATCCAGTCCCCAGAACACCTTTACGATACGCAGTGTGGCCTGGGATACCGGCTCGGAAATATCGCCGCCTGGCGGAGATACGGCTCCAATCGCGGACAGTGCGCCTTCTCTTCCATCCTTACCGAGGCATACTACATGGCCTGCACGCTCGTAGAACTGGGCCAGACGGCTTCCCAGATATGCAGGGTAACCTTCCTCACCCGGCATCTCCTCCAGACGTCCCGACATCTCGCGCAGAGCCTCAGCCCATCGTGAGGTGGAGTCTGCCATCAGCGCCACGGAAAAACCCATGTCACGGAAATACTCTGCAATTGTAATACCGGTATAAATGGACGCCTCACGGGCCGCAACCGGCATGTCGGAAGTATTGGCAATCAGAACGGTACGCTCCATCAGGGAGTGGCCGGTCTTCGGGTCTTTCAGTTCCGGGAACTCATTCAGAACGTCGGTCATCTCGTTACCGCGCTCGCCGCAGCCGATATAAACCACGATATCCGCCTCGGCCCATTTAGCAAGCTGATGCTGGATAACGGTCTTTCCGCTTCCGAACGGTCCGGGAACGGCTGCAACGCCGCCCTTGGCGATTGGGAAGAAGGAGTCTACAACACGCTGTCCTGTCACAAGCGGAGTCTCCGGCGGAAGTTTTCTCAGATACGGGCGTCCCTTGCGGACCGGCCATTTCTGCATCATGGTAAGCTCTTTATCGCCATCTTCCGTGGTAACTAAAGCCACAACCTCTTCCACGGTGAACTCACCGCCCCTAATCTCTTTTATCGTGCCTTTAATACCGTAGGGCACCATAATCTTCTGGACTACTACAATACTCTCCTGCACGGTTCCGATGATATCACCGGCCTCAACTTCATCACCAACCTTAGCCGTGGGAACAAATTCCCATTTCTTCTCGCGGTTCAGGGAAGGAACTTCAACGCCGCGCTTCAGGTTGTTGCTCCCCGTCACTTTCATGATCTCATCCAGAGGCCTCTGGATACCGTCGTAAATACTGGCGATGAGTCCCGGCCCCAGCTCTACGGAAAGCGGCACTTCAATCGACTCTACCGGTTCTCCCGGCCCCAGCCCTGATGTCTCCTCGTATACCTGAACGGAGGCTTCGTCTCCGTGCATCTCAATAATTTCACCAATCAGACGCTGGCTGCTTACGCGGACCACGTCAAACATATTGGCATCTCTCATCCCCTGTGCAATTACCAGAGGGCCTGCCACTTTTTTTATCGTACCTTTGCTCATTGGAAGGTCACACCCACCTTTCTTAACAATTACTGGTTTCCTCCGAAAAGGATATCGGAACCGACCGCCTGCTCCACCGATTTTTTAACGCCTTCCACTCCCTTTCCCGTATTACCGGAAATTCCCGGTATCAGGATGATGGAAGGAAGCAGGCTTTCTTTATATTTTGCTATGGCGCGGCCAATCCCGGCCGCCACGGCTTCCGTTATATAGATGACTGCATATTCACTGCCGGCAAGCTTCTGAAGCATTTTTTCAGCATCCTCCTGGCCGGATACAGAAAATGTATCCAGTCCGAGCGCCGCAAAGCCGTAAATACTGTCGTAGTCGCCCATCACTGCTGCTTTATACATACATTTCCCTTATCCTTTCCCGGATCTGCTCCTCAGGAAGTTCATTCAGCCTGGCCGTCAGAATAATCCTGACTGTCTTTATCTCATTCTCCCTGGCCAGCACATAGGCTACCAGAGGTCCTGCTGAAAATGAATTATACTTCTGCGGTTTGATCGCCTCCATGAGCTGGTTGTCGCACCAGCGCTCAAAAGCCGACGGCGATTCACGCAGCGCCTCGGCGCCGCCTGCATATGCAGTACCTTCCAGATATTCGCAGATGGCGTCCATGCCGGAGAGCGCCGCCGAACTGAGGCGGGAAACGCTCAGGCTGGCACAGGAAGCCATTGCCCGTTTTATAAATTCAAGTGATTTTGCGGTTTTCTGTGAGCGGACGGCGATCTTGATATCGGCAACCGCTACGGTGGATTCGGCATAGGCCCTGATGACCGGGTCCTTGGATTTCTCTCCCTCCGCATAGATTGCTTCCAAAGCCGCCCTGTCTACGATGATATCGCAGAGCTGCCCGTCCCTCGTGTGAAGGAATGTCTCATAGGCTTCCTCCGCTGCCGGCCTCATATTGGCCGGAAGCGCCTGCCAGTCACGTTCCGCCACGATGCGGGCCATCTCCCTGCCGTTTACGGCACAGTTGTCAAAATAGATGTTCCCATGGTGATCCGAAGTGACCGTTTCCTTAATCGCCGCCTTGAGATTGTGGAAGAGATTCTCGTAGGACAGGACATTTAAAATGCCCGCGTCCTCCTTCTTTAAAAGCTCTCTGACCACATTCCACGTTTTTTCCTTCTCCTTAGCCAGGATCGCTTCCGCGTCCTGGGACGTATCCTGGTCACCCCATCCCTTCTCTGCCAGAAACTGCAGGCAGCTCTCATACGTTTTCAGGGCCATCAGTTGATCCAGTGTGGAGGCGGAAAAAAGCGACAGTTCCATCGCACGGATTCGTGCAACCGCATAGGCATATTTTGTATCAGACATATGATCCTCCTTCTCGGTAATAACTGTTCGGTACCTTCATGCGTTACCGCTTCGCGGTATCCTGTCGTCCGAACAGTTACGCGGCTGCACTTTATGAAAATAACAATGCATGTACCTTATCAGAAAGTTCATCTCTTCTCGCCGCGAGCAGCGCTTTAAATGAACAGTTCTCCTCAACACCTCCATAGACAAGAATAAAACCACCGTCTATGTTTTTCGGCTCCTTTACAAGAACCAGGCTTCCGCCCTTAGAAGAAGCCGCCTTTTCGATAACAGCTTCAAATCCCTGCGGCATTTTGTCCAGGTCTTTCTTTGAAAAATAAATCTCACCCTCCTTGGGCAGGACAAATTTATTAAGCATCTTTTCAATCAGGGCAAAATATTCTTCGCCCTCTTTTCCAATCAGCGTTTCATATGCCTGATTCAGCATCTCCGTGATAACCTGCTGTTTTGCGAGCAGCACGGACTGGCGTTTTTTCAGTTCTGCGGAAGATTTGATTCGCTCCATATAGCTTGTGGCCTCCGCGGCCAGCTTTACGTCGTTCTCCGCCGCAATTTTTTTGCAGCCCTCTTTGGCATCCTCCAGAATATACTGAACCTCGCTTTTTGCTTTCTCGGAAATCTCCTGCGCTTCTTTGCCTGCATCTTCAAGGATTTGACTTATGATTTTGTCTAATCCGGTCATTCTAAACTCTCCTTATTTAAGTTTATCGTATTACAGGGCACTTACTGCCAGGATGGAGATTAACAGCGCCAGAATGGCATATGTCTCAACCATGGCCGGGAACAGCATGGCTTTACCGAACTGCTCCGGTTTTTTAGCCACGATGCCGATGGAGGCAGCGGCTGTTTCGCCCTGATATCTTGCGGAGATGAGTCCCACGATACCGATCGGAATGCAGGCTGCAAAGTAAAGAAGCCCTTCCGTCATTGCCATATCCATGTTAACACCGCCGCCTAAGAGGCCGATTTTTGATAGTGTGATGAAACCAACCAGCAGTCCGTAGATACCCTGTGTACCCGGAAGAAGCTGAAGTACAAGAACCTTCGCAAATTTACTTGGATCTTCTGTTACAACGCCTGCGGCCGCCTGGCCTGCAATGCCTACGCCCCAGGCAGAACCCATGCCTGCCAGGCCAACTGCTACAGCTACACCTAATAATGCAAAACAATACCGCTCATATTATAAATCCTCCTTAATATCTACATATTTCGTATTTTGTTTAAACGGCGCGAATTCTTTTCCTCCGCCCTCATAGAATTTACCGAAAAACTCCACATACTGAAGACGGCATGTGTGGACGTATGCCCCCAGCAGGTTGATTGCCAGGTTGAACAGATGGCCGAACAGGAAGATTGCAATAAATAATATTGCCCCTACCGGGCCTCCACCAAACATGCTGCCCATCTGGTTGACAACGGATGCGATAACACCGGTTGCCAGACCCAGGGCTAAAAGCCTTGAATAAGAGAGCACATCAGACAGCCAGCCTGATATATTGTACAAGTCGTAAGCGCCGAGAGCCAGCCTGAGCGCCGGATTCTTGGTCGTCCGGGCCGACATCACCAGGATGCCGACGGCTCCGATAATAGCCATCCACTTTGCCAGCATGCTTACTGCCGGCGGAAATACGATCTGAATCTGTGCGATGGAGCTGAACAGCTCGGTCGGAATCAGCATCATAACAAGACCGATCAGCATCATATACCAGAATACAACGTCGCATACAAATCCGAGGATATCCTTGTTCTTAAGGTACATATATCCCTTGATTCCAAGTCCCAGGAAAAGATGGATAACGCCGAATATCATGGAACATACAAGCATCTTCATCGGATCGTTAAGCGGTACGAACCAGAGCGCCGGGATTGAAACCTCATGCCCGAAGAAGGTCTTGCTGACAATATTGACCGCGTCTCCAAAATATCCTCCGAACAAAACGCCCCAGAACAGGGTGGAAAGGCCGCAGTACATAAAAAGCCGGAGCGACTTTTGCAGGTTTTCTCCCATTCTCGGGAACTTCTTAAGTGCGATGAAACAGGCCAGAAAGACGATCAGGCCGTACGCCGCATCCGAAAGCATCAGTCCGAACAGGAACACATAGCAAGCCGACATGATTGTCGTCGGGTCAATCTCTCCCTTTGCCGGAAGACCAAAGGATGCCGTGATTCCCTCCGCAGCCGATGCAAAATGGCCGTTGGACAGGAGAATCGGAGCTTCTTCATCCTCCGGTATATCCTCCGCCTCAAACGACAGGTCAAAACGCGATGTGAGCGTTCCTTCCAGCTTTTCCACGCTTCGCTTGGGGACGTAGCCTGTGACGATAAACGTCTTTTCCGACTGGACGAGCTGTCCAAGCACTTCGTACTTCTGCGCCCTGATCCTGTAAAAGTCGGATAAAACCTTCAGGTTCTCCCTGCTCCCCTCGTACACTTTCAGTTTATTTACGGTATTTTCAATTTCGTTATTCAGTTTTTCAATCTGTGCCTGAAGCTCTGTGACGTACTGTGCAGGAATTTCCTGAACCGTCTGGGACGGTCTTGCAAATCCCACCGACCTGAGCGCTTCCTCAAGCTGTTCCGCGTCACGTTTCAGGCAGACGGCCGTGATACACGTCTGATCCTTATCCGCTCCGACTATCTGGATATCCAGTCCCTCTATCCCCGGCGCCCTCTCGGCCACCGCCTGATAGAGCAGATCAAACGTCATTCCGCCTGCAACCGCTCCGACCAGAACCGATGCAGTCCGCGTCTCCTGGCAGACTAAGGGAATGTCTAATCCCAGCCAGGGTTTCATGCTCTCTATCTGCGTCTCCAGTTTGACAATTCCCGCCTTCTGCTCCGCTACCTGTTTATTCAGCGCCTGGATCTGCCTCGCGTCCTCTAAGACGGTCTGGGCATTCTCCGCAACTTTGCCGAATTTTTCACGGTCTGTCAGAGCTTTTCCCTCCAGTGCGGAAAACATCGAGGTTTTCTCAGGAACATATTCCTGAAGTATCTCGAGAGCCTGATCCGCAAGGGCGGCATTCCTGTCAAACATCTGTCTCGAAGACGCCGTATCCATCTTTTTAAATACACTGTCTTCTTCTGCTTCCTGAGTGATCTCCATCACGCCGGCAGCCTGCAAAAGTTCCAGAACCTCTTTACGGTTCCTCTTCAGTGCACAGATACTAAATTTCTGCATCTGCAATACTGCCATGTCCGCATCCCTCCTAACGTTCTGCTAATATGCCGCTAAATAAGTTCGGAAATAACCTTACTGATTACTTCCTCCGTCTTCTTCCCGGCATTGTACTTCAGGGAAGCGATATCCTCTTCGGCCGCCGCAACTGATTCCTGCAGATACTGCTCGCCTTCTTCGGCCAGCTTTTCCCGGACCTTGCCGGCTTTCTCCCTGGCTTCCTTAAGGGCTGATTCCCGCATCTGCGAAGCATCTTCCTTCGCTTTCCCAATCAGATTTTTTCCCTCTTCAGATGCTTTGCCAATCATCTCAGCAGCTTTTTCCTCTGCTTCTTTTACGGCCTGGATCGTGTCCTTGACCATCTCCTCACCACCTTAGCTTCTGATATTTGTTAAAAAAATTACCATCTCCCGGAACCTTCCGATGATGGTACAGCATGTGCAGCTCCCCATGAAATGTTGAATTATATCTGTTTTATTATAGTTCAAGCCTGCTTTTTCCATTCATCAAACCATGCAAAACTCATTTCTCTCCGCTCATT
>CATWBR010000118.1 GCA_958349075.1 uncultured Clostridium sp. | reverse complement strand
ATCGTATGTCTGGGCGTTATCATCGGATATGCATCGGGTACGTTTAACCCGTATACAATCGGTATTGCCCAGGACGTTGCCGGCGTGGAGATGTTCTCGGGACTGGGACTGCGCGTTATAATCCTGGTTGTATTTGAGCTGGCGGCAATTCTGTATATTATGAATTATGCACGCAAGGTAAAAGCGGATCCGACTAAGTCCATCATGTACGGCGTGGAGAGTGAATTTGTCCAGAGAAAGAGCCTGGATGAACTGACCGGGGCAAAGATGAATACGAGACAGAAAATCTGTCTGCTCATTTTCTTTGCAACATTGGGCAGTCTTCTTTACGGCACGACACAGCTCGGCTGGTACATCGATGAGATAGCGGCGATGTTCCTGATGATGATGATCTTTGCGGGAATTGCAAGCGGATATTCGGCAACCGATATCTGCAAGACATTTATCGAATCCACGAAAGCCATGGTTTCTTCCATGCTGATCGTCGGATTTACCAGAGGTATCCTGCTTGTTATGAAGGACGGTATGATTTCCGATACAATCGTTTATTATCTTGTATCATTACTTTCCGGCGCGAGCAAATATGTATCCGCCTATGGTATGCTTTTCCTTCAGAATATTATCAAATTCTTTATCACGGGTTCATCCAGCCAGGCAACCATTACGATGCCGATTATGGCTCCTACGGCCGAGCTGATTGGCCTCAGTAAACAGATTGCGGTTCTGGCTTACCAGTTTGGCAACGGTTTTGCCGATATGTTCTGGCCGACATCCTGTGCCCTTTACTGCGGACTTATGGGTGTTCCGCTCAATAAATGGTATAAGTTTATCACACCGTTCTTTGGAATTGTGCTTATACTGGAAGTTATTTTTATGACGATTGCAGTTGCCATCGGTTACTGTTAATGCCGGTGTAAGGCATGCCGGAAGGGTCCTGTAGTGACGAAGACATAAATCAGAAAGTGTGGGGTACGATATGATTATTAAAAACGGACAGGTTCTGCTTTTTGAAGAAGGCGGATTTGTAAAAAGAGATATCCTTGTAAAGGAAGGAAAGATTGTAAGGATAGCGGAATCGATTGCAGAGGCGGAAGCCGGGGAAGACGGCGGGAAAGTGATTGATGCCGGGGGCAGATTTGTCACTCCCGGAATGATTGATGCCCACAGCCATATTTGTATCAGCGAGGAAGGAATGGGAGCCATTGCCGATGACTGTAATGATTACAGCGACGCCGTGATGCCTTATCTGGAGACGATTGACGGCATTAATCCCTTTGATCTGGCGGTGGATACGGCGGTGAGGGCCGGTGTGACCTGCGCCTGCGTCTGCCCGGGAAGCGACAGCGTGGTGGGAGGCATATGCAGCGCCATCCAGCTTAAGGGAAAAGTGGCGGAAGAGATGGTGCTTCAGAGGAAAGCGGCCGTCAAGTGCAGCTTCGGCGAAAATCCGAAAAGGGCCGGATACAGCTTTAAGACCAGGATGGGCAATGCTTATCTCCTGAGAAAATGCATTGAGGATGCCATTGACTATAAACACAGGAAGGAAGAAGCGGAAAAGGCAGGAAGTTATTTCAGGACCGATATCGGAATGGAAAATATGATTCCGCTTCTTGATAAAAAGATTCCCCTCCATGCTCATGTACACAGGGCCGACGATGTGTGCACAGCGATCAGGATTGCCCGGGAATACGATTTAAAACTGGTTATTGTCCACTGTACGGATGGAATTTCCATCGTGGATTACCTTGCAAAACATGACTATCCGGTCATTCTCGGACCGACAATGTATCCGCGTTCCAAACTTGAGAGTATGAGCCGCAGCTTCGAGACGGCGGGAGTTTTAAATAAGGCGGGAATCAAGATCTGCATCACGGCGGATCATGACGTGACGCCGATTTATTACCTCAGCGTGTACGCCGCACAGTCGGTGCGCGCCGGGCTTGACGAGCTTGAGGGATTAAAGGCCGTTACAAAAAATCCTGCGGAAGTTCTGGGAATTGACGACAGGAAAGGTGAACTGGCCGTCGGACGTGACGCCGATATTGTAATCTGGACGAAACATCCATTTGATTATGATACAAAGGTGGAGAAAGTCTTTATGGAAGGCCGGGACATGACGGAGTAGACGGAATATGATGAAGCAGAAAAAGGCTGTAATACGCCTGATGCAGTCCGCACAACGGCTGGGTGCGGACTGAGACAATATGATATTGGATTTATTGTGACTGTTCAGAATGCAGGACTCCGGGAAGCGGTAACTGTGAAGATATGGAACCGTTGCAATTGACTGACATAACCCGGGGATTTTTCCCCGGGATTTCTGGCATAAAGTAATGGGGGAAGAAATATGGGAAAATTAAAAAATAAAGTACAGAATATCAAGATGCCGCACACCTATGTAATCCTTACGATTATCCTTTTGGCTGTAGTGGCGCTCACCTACATGGTACCGGCGGGGGAGTATGACAGGATTCTCGATCCTGTGAGCAACAAAATGATTGTCATTCCGGAATCCTTTCATTTTACTGAAGGGGTAAGACCGGGATTTTTCGATGTGTTCCTGGCGCTTCAGAGAGGGTATGTCAGCGCTGCAAATATCCTGTTCCTGATTATCTTTGCCTACGGCTATGTCTATGTGCTGATTGATAACGGGACGCTCAACAGCCTGATCAACTGTATGCTTTCCTCCATGGGCAGAAGGACCTATCTGATTATCCCGGTGAGTATGTTCGCCTTCGGAGTGCTCGGCTCCACGATGGGAATCTTTGAGGAACTGTACGGCATGGTTCCCGTATTCGTCGGGATTGCGGTGGCTCTTGGATATGACGTGATCGTGGGAGGCGCCATCGTATTTGTCGGTGTGGCGACCGGATTTGCCGCCGCCACGACGAATCCCTTTTCCATTGGCATTGCCCAGAGTATCGCAGGAGTGCCGATGTTCTCGGGGCTGGCCTACCACGCCGTCATTTTTCTGGTTTTTCAGACGGTGTCGATCATCTATGTAATGTGGTACGCTAAGAGAGTAAAGGCAAATCCGGAAAAATCGGTGCTGTTTGGTGAAAAACTGGAAACTCTGCCGGTCCATTCGGTGACGGAGGAAAAAATGACCTTAAGGCAGAAACTCTGCCTTGGGCTTTTTGTGTTTACAATCGGATTTCTGCTCTATGGGACAATGAAGCTGGGATGGTATATTGATGAGATAGCGGCGATGTTCCTGATGATGATGATTATCACCGGCGTTGTGGGCGGATACGGCGCGACAAAGATTTGTAAGACGTTTATTACATCCACGCAGAGCATGGTATCGTCAATGCTGGTCGTGGGATTTACCCGCGGCATTCTTCTGACCATGCAGGATGCAATGATATCCGACACGGTTGTCTACTATCTGTCCCAGATGCTGAATGGCTGCAGCCAGTACATTTCTGCGGTCGGCATGCTGATGATTCAGAATGTGATCAATTTCTTCATTACGGGTTCTTCAAGCCAGGCCACCATTACGATGCCGATTATGGCTCCGGTCGCTGATATCGTGGGGCTGAGCCGCCAGACGGCCGTGCTGGCATACTGCTTTGGAGACGGATTTTCGGATATGTTCTGGCCGACGGCCTGTGCGCTGGAGTGCGGGCTCATGGGAGTGCCGCTCAATAAGTGGTACAAATTTATGACGCCTCTGTTCTGCATCATGATGGTGCTGCAGGTGATATTTATGCTGATATCCGTGGCGCTGTCCGTGTAGGCGGACAGTGCAGAGGATATCAGGGACTATAAAAGTTTTTCCGCTTTCAGCGCCAGTGAGACGCGTTCTATAAATACATAAGGTTCTTCCAGAAGCCCGAGAATTGTCCGGGCTTTTGTTATGCGGAAACGCACCGTGTTTTCGTGGGTGTTTAACCGTTCGGCCGTCTTTTTGATATTGCCGTTTGTCTCAAGAAATGTGGAGACGGTCTTTACGAGCTCAATGCCGTGCCTGGCTTCATAGTCCCTGAGAGGCCCCAGGGTTTCCCGGCAGAAAATGCGGAGGGAGTCGTGGTTTCTCATAGGCAGGAGCAGGTTATAAACCGAGACGTCGTCGTTCCATGTAATCCGGTTTTCCGTGATCCGGCTGATTTCATGGGCGGAACAGGCCTCTTTCAGCGCGCGGACAAAGCCGCCGGCATTGTCAAAACGGCCGCTTATTCCGACAAAGAAGCCATTGCCGTATCGGGAAAAAAGCCGGAGGAGGGAGTTCGCGGAAGGTGCACTGCTGGCGGCGTCTTCCGTTTTCATGATTACGAAACCGCCTTTTTGGTAGCGCAGGAAAGGAAGACCGTATTGGGTGTCCAGGTCATTTTTCAGCAGACGGAACCGCATGGGGGCCAGCGACGGAAAGGTGACGTAAAGGCACCGGTATCCGGGCGGCAGTTCCGGGACCAGATACTGGATTATTTCGCTGCATTCCGCGGCAGAGAGGTTGTCGTAAAGAAGGCGGTTGAGCTTGTTCTCGGAATGGAGGTCCAGCTGTTCGGTCAGGATTAGTTCGGAGATATCCTTAATCAGCCTGCCGTAGGGAATATCGTTGTCAATCATGATGATGGGATAGCGGCTTTGGTTAGCAAGGCGGATGACCTGCTCCGGCAGCTCCCGGACGCGGAAACGCACGCCGATGCAGCAGGAACTTCCGGTCTGGATATAAAATCGGATGATATTATAAATCTGTTCTTCATAATTCCCGTCCGTATAAAAACTGTGGATATACAAATCCCCCTGGGATACGAGGGCATAACCGGGATCCTCCGGATCCAGCGGGGAGTCGGTGAAATTAACACGCATGACCTCCCGGTTCAGACCCGCCGCGCCGCATGCCAGTTCTGCATTCTTTAAAATCTCGAGCTTCAAGATATCATTTACCGTAATTCCCATAAAAGTGTCCTTTCGATTGTTATATCGGTTGTCGGATTCCTGTTAACAGAAACAATCAGATGTCCTGTAGTTATTATGGGACAGGGGGAAATCCATGTCAAGAAGGCGGTTGTAATTATTACAAAATAAGCTCTTGTTTTTTGTACTTTATCATGATGAACCGGCAGAGCGCAGACAGTACAATAGAACTATGAAAACAGTGCGGCGGCACATTATAGCATCTGCAGAGAGACAGGAGAGGAGAAAGAAAATGAGAAAACTGGGGTTACAGGAATTAAAGGATATTATGACGGGATGCGCAATTATGGGGACGGGCGGAGGCGGTTCCCTGGCGGAAGGCATGGGCGCGGTGGAGCGTGAATGGAACAGGGGCCATGAGTTTAATCTGCTGGATTTCGGTGAGATTGAGGACGAATCATATTATGCAAGTCCGTATTACTGTGGCTGCATGGTACCGGAGGAGCAGGAGGCGGAGGAAGACCTGTTTGACGGAAGCGATATCGCCCTTTCTGTGGAAGCGCTTGAAAACTATATGGAAACGAGCTTCCACGGCCTTGTATCGATCGAATACGGGGCGGGGAATACGGGTGAGGTCATGGCGATGGCCGCGAAGACGGGCAAGTTCATCGTGGATGCCGATGCGGCGGGCAGAGCGGTGCCGGAGCTGCAGTTTTCGACCTTTTATGTGACGGGACAGCCTATCACCCCCCTGGCGGTGGGGACAATTTACGGGGATGTAGCCATCATTCCCGTTGTGCGGGAGGATGCCAGGGCTGAAGCCCTCACCCGCTTTATGGCGGTGGCGACAAACGGGGCGGTCGGTATGACGGATCATCCGATGAAGGGAAGGGAGCTTCGAAAATCGGTAATCCCGGGAGCCTTGTCAAAAGCCTGTCAAGTTGGTCAGGCGCGAAGATTAGCGGAGGAGAGAGGGGAAGATCCGATCGAAGCCGTCCTGAAAGCAGCCGGGGGCAAACTTTTGTTTACCGGACGAGCTTCCGCTCAAACGGACTGGGAGAACCGTGATGGTTTTACCTACGGCAATATCTGGCTGGACGGAACCGGGAATGATGCGGGGAGCAGCGCCAGGGTCTGGTACAAGAACGAAAACATGATGATGTGGGTGGACGGGAAACTGCGCCTGACCTGCCCGGATCTCATCTGCGTGCTGGAGCAGAAGACGGGGATGCCCGTCACAAACCCCAACTGCAAGGAGGGAATGGAGCTATGCGTCCTGGGATTTCCCTGCCATGAACTCTGGAAAACGGAGAGAGCGCTGGAAATCCTGAATCCGAGGTTCTTTGGATTTGACGAGGACTGCGTATTCCTGGAGCGGTAAAAGGAGGGGATGAGATGGAGAAAGGGCCGGAACCAGGGAATTTCCTGGAGGAAAAATATAATGATTATGAGAAGACGCCGGTTCCCGCTGAAGCCAGAAAAACATGGCTGGAACAGGGAATGGTGTGGCTGGGGGAAGGATTTGGCCTGAGCGGCCTGGCCGTTGGCCATGGGGCTTGCAATAACGGAACGGCCGGTGGGACTTGGCTTTTTTTCCGGTTTCGGGGATATGGTTCCGGTGCCTATTGTGTGCATTGCAGCAGCCATGTTTATTTACACTGCGGCCCAGAGTTTACAGTTCAAAAATAAAATGCGGTGAGGCAGAACGAAAAAAGAAGGAGAAGAGTGATATAATGGGAGGAAGAAAGAATCAGGAAGATGAAGTGGAACGCGTCCTTGACTGTTTCAGGGAGATAGCGGAAATTCCAAGGCCGTCCTATGAAGAAGAGAGGATTGCCGATTACCTGGAATCAAGGGGGAAAAGACTGGGGCTTGGCGTATTCCGGGACGGACACAATAATGTGATACTGAGACAGGGGAAAAGAGAAGCCGGCTGTCCTTCCGTCATTTTGCAGGCTCATACGGATATGGTCTGGGAGACGGAAAACCCGCAGGCGGAAAGAGAAAAGGTTCCGCATGGGATTCACGAGGAAGACGGCTATATGAGGGCATCGGGAACAACGCTGGGAGCCGATAACGGAATCGGAATGGCATTAATACTTGCACTGTTAAATAAGGGTGGGGATTATCCGCCCCTGGAAGCCGTTTTTACATCCAACGAGGAGGAGACGATGGAAGGCGCCGAGGCGCTGAACGGTGAGGTCCTGAGCGGAGAATGGATGATTAACCTGGACAGTGAGAAGGAGGGTGTTTTTACAATCGGAGCGGCGGGAGGAATCTCTGTCCTGCTTGAATTTCCCGTGACAGAGGAAAAGGCGGGGAAAAAAGAATTTGTAACGGTCGCCGTCCGGGGCGGTAAGGGCGGCCATTCCGGCCTGGAGATTGGGAAGAAAAGGGAAAATGCCATCGGTCTTCTTATCCGGTTCCTGCGGTCGCTTGATGAATCTTCGTGGGAACTTTCCGCCCTGGAAGGCGGCAGCCGTTCCAATGCGATACCTTCGGAGGCCTCGGCCGTGATTCTGGTTGAAGATACCATCTTACTAGAAAAACAGGCCGCTCTCTTTATGGAGCAACGCTTGAATGAATGGAGCGGTGAAGAAGAGGAACTCACTCTGAACATAGAGAAAAATCAGGATGTGAAAGAACGAGTGAGATATGCGCCATCATGCAGGGAGAGGCTCCTTTTACTGATGGAGAATCTGCCCCATGGGGTGAAAAGCAGGACGGAGGAATTTATCTGTTCCTCTGTAAACCTTGCCTCCGTAAGGGAGAACGGCGGACAAAAGAGGGTGCTGACGATAGAGCTCAGCCTTAGATCCTCCTATGAATCCTGGTACAAGGACGAGGCAGAACGCATCTGCCGTCTGGGAAAACGATTTGGCGCAGGGAGCGTAATCAAAGACGAATATCCCGCCTGGACTTATAAAAAGGAGTCAAAGCTCACGGGAATTCTCTGTGAGGCTTACAGGGAAAGCTTTGGCTGTGAGCCGGTTCTGGAAAATGTCCATGCGGGCGTGGAGTGTGGTATTATCATGAAAAACTGTCCTTCCGTGAAAGAAGCAATTTCCATCGGTCCGACGATTGTGGGGGCGCACACGGTTAAAGAGGCGGTAGAGATGGCTTCTGTGGGAAAGATATTCAGACTTCTGGATGCGGTCCTGACAAAAATAAAGCAAATGGAACCGAATAGGAGGGGAAACGGAAATGAATGGTAAATTCAGGAAATATCTGCTTATTATTACACTGGGACTGGCGGGAGGTTCTATTTATTTCCTGCCCTATATCAAATACGTTTTTTATGATGCCCATATTGCCTGTATGAATATCACCAACACACAGTCGGGGTACCTTATGACCATGTACACAATCGGAAATGTGATTCTGTATCTGCCCGGTGGGATACTGGCCGATCGGATTTCACCGAGAAAAGCATTGTCCTGGTCCTGTCTTGGGACTTCGGCCTTTGTATTTTTGTACCTGTTTACAATGAAAAATTTTGTCATCTCCATGATTATCTGGATGGGACTTGCATTCAGCACGGGGTTTGTCGTATGGGCGGCTCTTCTTAAGACGGTAAGAATCATAGGCACCGAGGAAGAACAGGGATTTCTGTACGGTCTTTACTATGCGTGCAACGGCATCGCCGCTGCGGCCGTGAATGCCGCTGCCGTTCTCGTTTACAATACGGGGGCCGACATGGAGAGCGGCTTCTTCCGTGCCTGCGTATTCGGCGGCATTGTTCCCATTATCGTGGCGGTGCTTCTGTTGGTTCTCCTCAGGGAGGAGGACGGAAAAGCAGGGGCTGACGGCGGAGAACCGAAATTCCGGATGACAGATGTGGGAAAACTGCTCAAAAATCCGGTGGTCTGGGTCATCTCCGCGATCATGTTCTGTGGCTACGGCTTCTATATGAGCACGTCGTATTTTAATCCGTATCTGACGGAGGTGGTGGGGATATCCATGGTGGATTCCGGTCTCCTCTCGGCAGTGAGAACCTACCTTCTTCTGCTGCTTGCTCCGGTCGGCGGCCTGATTGCGGATAAATGTTTTAAGTCTACGAGCAAATGGCTATGCACCGCATTTACGCTTACGGCGGTTTTGTTTGGAATCGTACTGGTTCTTCCGAAGGGAATGAATGCGGGGCTTGCCAGCTTTTATACGCTGATACCGGGAGCGGTCGTCATGATGACCTATGGTGTCATCTCCTCTGTCGTTGCGGAAGTAGGGATCCCGAAGTCGATGACCGGCACGGTGATTGGGATTATATCGATTATCGGATACCTGCCTGACGCCGTATATTCGGTGCTGTTCGGGGCCTGGCTGGATCGTTACCAGGGAGGAGGATATCCGCTGATATTCGGCTTCCTGGCGGCGACGGGACTGCTTGCCGCCGCCATGGCTTTCTATGTATTCCGGTACGGAAGGTCACACAGCGTCCGCAGAGACGATGATTTGGTCTTTGCAGCAAGATAGAACAGGTGGTGAAGCTGGTGCGCTCCAAGGGGTGGGACTTTACTTTATTACCCAGTCGCCGTCCGATATCCCCGATTCCGTACTGTCACAGCTTGGAAACAGGATTCAGCATGCCCTCCGTGCCTATACGCCTACCGATATGAAGATGGTAAAAGCGGCGGCCCGCTCCTTCCGCGCCAATCCGGAATTCGATACGGAGACGGCGATTACGGAGCTGGGGATCGGGGAAGCGCTCGTGTCCTTCCTGGACGGGGAGGGACGGCCGGGAGTTGTAAAGAGGAGTTTCATCCTCCCGCCCCAGAGCCGTATGGGCTCCATAGAGGAAGAGATAAGGCAGAAAGAGATTGCCGGAAACATATTATATTCCAGATATGCGCAGATGATAGACCGGGATTCCGCCTACGAATTCCTGCAGAGAAAAAAGAAGCAGGAAGACAGTGAACAGGAGAAGCTTCGGGCACAGAAGGCGGCGGAAAACGCGGCGGTCCTGCAGGATAAGGAGAATGAAAAGCAGCAGAAGGAGGCAGAGCGGAAAGCCAGGGAAGAGGCCCGGGATGCCAGGGAGCAGGAGAGAGCCAAAAAGAAAGCCATGGCCCCGGTGACGAGAGCGGCCAAAAGCGCGGCCGGCACCATTGGCCGGGAGATTGGAAATGACCTGGGTAAACAGCTCGGGGGCAGCTTCGGAAAACGTCTGGGAGGAAATATCGGTTCCCAGCTATGCCGCGGCATTCTGGATACCCTATTTGGAAAATAGGCGCAGATAAGCACGGATCAGGAGGCAGCATGCCAGCACAAACCAGATCTCCATCGCCGTGTTGATAATCCCCGAAACAATCAGGGAGGAGATACAGAATACGGCTGTGGCGAGCAGAAGAAAAAGGCAGGGACGCCCTTTTTCCGGCTCCCGGAAGTACAGCTTAAGCGCCAGAATCAAAAGGCAGAAAAAGAGCATGACCGTGGAAATAATGGCTGTAATTACATGGATAAAGGATAAAAAAGGAAACCGTGCGGGCAGGTACGGCGTGATGACAAAGAGAAGCATCATGCCGGCGGAGAGGAAGAGCAGCAGGGTTTCTTTTTTTGTTGAAAAATACTGTCCCGCCTTCATAAGAATTAACCGAAGCGAAAAAAAGAAGTAAATTCCGGTTATAAAACTCCATAGAAGAAATTCCCCCTGCCTCGACAGAGCGGTGCGGATGGAAGAAAAATTGGTTGTAAAATAACCGGTCCCGCGGGCCAGGAAAAAAGTTAAAAAAGGTATGAGAACATAGGAAAAAACGGCCGAAACCATGATGCCACCTCCAAATGCGGATTACACCTGAGATAGTATCCCCATTGCGGTCCGGCATATGTATGTGCGCGGGCACTGTTTATGAAGTTGTAAGAATTAAAAGAGTATGGTAAAATAATTCAATTGAAAAAAAATCAGTAAGGAGACCGATTATGGAGCTGCCGTCAGCATTTAAAGACCGGATGAAAGATATGCTGAAAGAAGAATAC
>CATWBR010000117.1 GCA_958349075.1 uncultured Clostridium sp. | reverse complement strand
GCGGACTGACTATGAACACCACCGGTTTTTACTGTCCATGGGATTCCGGCCAGGTCGGCTACATCTGGGCCACCATGAAAAGAATAAAGGAGGGTCGGCCGGAAAAAAGGACAAAAAAAGAATGGCGTGACCTGGCTCTTACCATATTGAGAGGAGAAGTGGAGGTCTATGACCAGTATCTGAGGGGGGACTGTTACGGATATATTGAGGAGAAACTGCGCCCGGACGGCGAATGGGAGGAATTGATTTCCTGTTGGGGCTACTATTCAGCCAAAGATCCTCTGACTGAAATAGCCGCAGAGCTTTATGGCGATGCAGCTCTTAATGAGCTGCCGGAAACAGCATAGAAGTCAATATCCGCACATGGTAAAGGACACTTATATAAAAAATGCAGAGAGAACGGAACATATACAAAAAGAGAAATCCAGGATTACATACCATTGAAGAAATTGTCTGCGCGAATACCGGTGCCAGCGCGGAGGAGATGGTTCATGACACAGCTCCGTATACGGTAGATGGGATTAGAGAGGCAGTTCAGCTCATACACTGGGGAATGCAGCAAAAAAAGAGATTCTATATTGCCGCTGACTACGATGTCGATGGCATTGCCGCGGCTTCCATTTTAGATATGGCTCTGCGGGAATTGGACTGCGCGGTAGTCGTCCGCCTGCCAAAACGGTTTTCAGAAGGATACGGTCTCAGCATGAAAGCAGTCGATGAATTTGAAGACGGCCAGTTTGTCATAACCGTTGACAATGGAATTACCTCCATCGATGCGATTCACAGGGCAAAAGAAAAGGGGATGACCGTCATTATCACAGACCACCACTTAGCAAAGGTGGACGAGGAGAACGAAGAGCCAATCTACCCGGATGCAGACCTAATCATTGACCCCAATGCAATTCCGTTCAGTGCAGATTTTGAGGGATACTGCGGGGCAGGGCTTGCGTATAAACTGGCCCTCTCGCTTTTAGGTCCAGAACACAGACTGCTGCCAAAGCTCACCTCATTTGCCGCGATAGCGACAATCGCTGATTCCGTTCCACTCATAAAAGAGAATCGGCGGATTGTGAAGGCTGGCCTAAAAAGTATGGTCACAAAAGGGGGCAGTACCATGGGGCTCTATGCGCTCCTATATACTCTGGATTTAGACCGGTATGTCAACAGTGTAAACATCGCGTTCAAATTGGCTCCCGTATTAAATGCACCGGGACGGCTCCGTGATGACGGGGCGATGGATTCCTTCCGCCTTTTGACGTTTGATGGGCCATATTACCGGGCAAAAGCATTGACAGAAAAGCTGCTGGAGGATAATAAAACAAGGAGGCAGCTGACTGAATATTGGATGCAGAAGACAATGGAGTATATTACCAAAGAGTGTATGTTTGGAAATTTTCCTGTCGTGGCATATATTCCCGGCACACCAGAAGGCATTATCGGTATTATTGCCGGCAGAATGGCAGAGCTGATGAAAGCCCCCTGCTTTATCCTGACGGATTCTGAGCCCGGTGTTTTAAAGGGTTCCGGACGTTCCTTCGGCGGTGTGAACTTAAAAAAACTGCTTGATGCCAATCGGAACTATCTTATTAAGTATGGCGGCCACGCAGATGCCGCAGGCATTTCAATAAAAAGTGAAGTCTATATGGAATTTAGCAATGCTCTTATGGATACGTTAAACGGATACCAAGTGCCTGTCAGTGATGAGATCCAGTACGACCTTAAGATTGCCGCCAAGGAACTGCCTGAAATTATGAGGGAAATCATCAAGTTCGAGCCATACGGTATGAAAAACCCGGCGCCGGTTATTTATATCGAGGATCTTCTCCTCACACCTTCTGGAACAAGCCACTATAAATTATTCTCAAATGGAAAAGGCGTGCGGTTGCAATGCGCGGAGCTTGATATCGTAGCCTTTGACGGTGCGTCAGAATATGCCAGGTTAAAAACTCCCAGGCATGTTGACCTGATCGGAACCCTGTCCCTCCACTATTTTATGGGGCAGTGCAGGAACCAGATGGAGGTATCACATATCTGTTCCCGCGATAAAGACGAAGAGAAGACCCCTCTTGCCAGCGAGCTGGAATCACTTGCAATGGGGAGATATGCAAATCCCTAAGGGCTAAAATCGTACATTCAAGGAGAAAACAAATGAGCACCATAACCGCGAAGAAAAACAAAAAATATGCTGGACAAGTGGTGGATATCCCCAGAGGTGACCCTAGACGGGTATTCGATGACTGCCTACAGCCGCTTACCGAGGAAGAGGGGGATCCGTATCTTATGGTATTTTCAAAAAAATCCATCTATTTGTTATCAATTCTTGATGCCCCAAATAGTATTTCTTTAAAGGCAAACATTCCATTAAAAGCGCTTCCGGCAATCTACAAACATACGGAGTACGCGGGCAGGTATCTTTTCGACCAGGTCAGTGTTAAAAGAAAGCATCCGCCTAAACTGACGGCAGAACCTGCAAGTTGCAGCCTGCCATTGGCATTTACAAAACTTAAATTAGGAAAATTCAAAGGAAAATCCCCTGGAGATCTGCTTCTGGATACGAAAGAAACGGACCTAATGAAAGCGGAACTGGCCGGCCAGCTGGATTTTCTAAAGAGGAATCTTAGTCGCTATCCGGACAACCAAAATGAAATAAATGCGATAGAGGACGCCATCAATTATTTTGAATTAGGACTTCTGTATGAGGCCCGGCCTAAAGAAGATACACGGGCCGATTGCCAGGAACAAAAGGAGGGGAATCCGGACATCGAATACATCGAAATCTACTGTCCACCCATGAAATATTTTAAAGAGCAGGACCAGGAGCAAAGATATAAATGTTATTCCCTTGAGATAACATGCCATCCTGCAAATATGTATCCCTATCACATTGAGCTAGTAAACTGTTATGCGCCAATCAGCCTGCATAAAAGCGGAATAACGCCTATCCTTAAAAATAAAGCAGTAAACAAACAATCCCTGAACTTTGATTTAACAGAGGAAGAATGGCTTTATGTCTTAGATTGCCTCAAAGACCACACCAAAAGGACGAAGGCATTATGGTACCCATATTTCAGAAAAGAAGATGTGAAAAGACGTTGGAAACGGGGCGATGAGTCTGCTGAAAAGCTTCAGGCATAACTACCTCCGTTTTTTCTTCTGGAGGCGTCCCAAAGCAACTGCTAAAATTTACTATAAGGAGAAAGAAAATATGAGAGAAGAATTTGAAGAACCGTCGTATGAGGAAGAGGAGCGGGACTATACAGTGACCGTTACACTGCGGCTCACATTCGTGAACAGGGAATTTAACTGTTTGTTAGAACCGGAACTGAAAAACAGTATCATACAATGTCTGCGGGAAATCAACCATGGTTATATTTACGAAGGCAGTGAAGAAATCCAGTTTCCGAGAGACGAAGAAGCTATTGCAGAATACCGCTTTAGTTGCAATGACACCAGCGAAGAGGAAGCGGAGAGCTTTGCCAGATACACAATTCATGAAGCTGCAGAGATATTAAAAAATTATGGGTTTGTACTAAAGTCCGAAGAGTACGATGCAGAAGAAGCGGATATGAGCTGGTTAGATGAGCTGGAATTACGAATTTTTAAGCATTAAAACATGAGCATACAAAATAACTGACATCATATACAGATTTTTATAACTGCAAAAGGAGTGGGTGAACGCTTGGTATCCAGGCTTTTACCCGCTCCTTTTTTATATTAATTGTCAACAATTTTGTGTTTTTTTAGCAAGTCCTTCTTCGCATAACAGGTAGGAATTCCCAGGAGAGTTTTTCCCGGAATAGATAGTTTCTGTCCCGTCTTAATCCCCTTAGAACCAACCTCTATTACCCGGGCGGTAACGCTGCCTGTCTTATAATGCCACGGTTCCTCCGTTACCAGAACAGATTCCTGATTCTGATGAAAATACCGTTCGTCACAGGGAGCATTTCCTGTAATGCTTACCCCATGCATGGAAAACCTCTGGTGCATAATCCGGTGGAGCCAGTGATCCACGACCGGCATATTGCTGAACTCAGTGATTAAATACACGCCATCATAATAATCTGTCTCCAGCCAATCTGCGTCCGGATAGCCGAACCGGATATTCATTTCCGTGGAGTATTGCTTAAATGCCTCAAAAAAATTATAAGGCACAAAGAAAAGATAGGCCGCAACCTCCGGGTCTGTCTCGCCTGACTCCATACGATTTCTTATTGTACTTCGAAAAAGCGTCTTTCCATAAGCCAGCTCCTCTCTCGTAAACTTCGTTTTCGTAAACTGATAAGTCCAGTACAGCACCGCCCCTATATCAAACTTATGGACGCAAAACTCCACCATTGTATCAGACGGCCCTGCATTTTGCATTTCTTTGTAAAGTACATCACGAAGCATGGCGGCCTCTGCAAGGCGGTATTCCTCCATGTGCATATCTTTCGGAACTGCTTTATATGGTATTCCCATTTTATTAAGGCCGCGCCGGACATAATCACCCTCGTCCGCCGGCATCCGGAAGATGGTGGAAACCGTGTCCTGAGGGTCAGAGAGATAATTTTTCTCCCAGGCCTTCGGATGTTCATATAGATACGTTCTATTTTTATCACTATTCAGTCCAGCCGCATATCGGGAAGCTAACAGAAAGGCCATCTGACCGGGCTTCCTTCCTACTGGCGTAATCGGCCACTCCCATATGGCGATATCCTCAAGGAATTCTTTTTCTTTTCTCCGATAGGCTTCCTTTGCCTGATTGTCCCTGATTGTAAGATTATCTATGATATCAATGTACTGTTTCAGTTCCATAATGTCCGCCGGATCCCAGATACAAAGCTGAGGCATCTCCATGCCATATTTTTCATATCTGCATTTGAGCATCTCTAAGGACATCATTTTCCAGGCCAGATAAGTATAGTTCTCCTGCACATCGCTTAAGCGCTCCACATTATAATCTCCACCAATAAGAAATGGCATATCCTTGCTGAAATTCACATATCCGGCCCGTTCCGCCACATCTTTGGGAATTACGGTTTCCCGGCTTTCAAAAAAGGCGCCATGGCGGATTAGTTCTTTGTTAAATCCATAAACATAATAGATTTCCTTCTGGCCAATCACAAAGGTGCTGTAAAGGCCATAGAGCGTTGCAAGCTCCGGGAGATCCCGGATTACCGGGTTTTTATATATTTCATCGAGAATATCCTCATCTACCTTATATCGTTTTCTTTTCAGGTCATTAACAGAGGAATGTAATAATTCTTTAGCCGTCAACATCTTTGTCCCCTCCTTTGGTACCATTATACCGTTTTCGAGCCCGGCGCTCAATCGAATAGGAGCTGCGGATACGCATTTTCGCTGTTTTTTTCTAACAGAAACCTCTTTTTCATAAACACCAAAGGGATTCTGCGTACTAAACCAAGGCATTTCTCCCATAATTGGAACAAAACGAAAGGGGGAGTCCCATGACGCCGGAAAGAATGACCGGAAGCTCCATTTCCATTGTAATAAAAACATACTTTGGAATTCTGGATATGCTGCCGGAACTGCTAAAAATGCTCACTGAGTATCATACAAGCTCCTACTTCCTGGAGCATCTGCTGGAAGAGGTTGAACACAGCCAAAATGTATCCGTCATCGCCACAGAAGATATTGCGGTCCGGCCGCTGGAAATCAAACTGCAGGAGAAAAAAATCCCATTTCAAATGGTCCCATCCCAGGATTTTTCAGAGTTCATAAAATCCAGCGGCAGGTACCTGTTCCTGATCCGGGAATCAGACTACGGAAAGGCTATGGAGGCCGCAGAAGAAGTAAAGAAAGTCTTATCTCCAGAAATTGAGTCGGATAATCCTGTCCCTGGCCAGGAGGAAGAGCCGGAACTGGCTCGCACCAGTACCGGCCTTTCAGAATCCGAGATTATAGAAACGGCAGAAGAGGAGAGTGAGGAAATTTCCCAGCCTGTCGAAGAGGAACCCGTAGAAGAAACAGGTACAAAAGTAAAGTCTAACGCCAAAGAAGCAAAAAGCGGTGAACAACGCTCTGCCAATTCAAGATTAAGCAGAGTGCCCGGCCCGCCCCCGAATACGGGCTATGAAGAGGCACCTGTTTCAGAGCATAGGGCGAACAGTCAAAAGCCTTTTGCAGGAACCCAGGATACTCACAAACAGGAGTATTATCACGCTGCTGAGAAAAAAGAGGCTGCACAGACCACTTTAAATAAATCGGCCGACTTCCACAATGGCCGGGTTGATACTGGTTCCCCAAAAATAGAACATGAAGAACCTTTAGGAGCCGCAAGGAGGCCGGACGCCATCCGCTATCAGCCGGAACAAGAGAAGGCTCCTCTCAAGTTTCATCAGAAAAACAGAGCTGCAAGAGGAGCGATATCAATCCTTGGAAATGGCTTGGATATTCAAACCATGCGCGTTGAAAAGAAGGAAGAACAGGCAAAATCCCGAATGGGAGGCGCAGCGTCTCCGGACAGCCTGCAGACCTATTCTGCCAAACGGTTCAGGCAGGAACAGAGCGGCAGCTCCGGGCCGGAGGCCTTGCCTCCACCCTACAAAGACCTTTTAAAGGCCTGTTCCTTCCACGATGCAGTGAGCCCCAAAGACCATGCAAAAACGCCCCCTAAAGGCAGCAGGTTGCCTCAAAGGGGCACCAAAGGCGTGCTGCCAGCTGATAAGGTTCCTGCCAATCCAAACCGTTATTTCATCACAAAGATGGCGAAAGGGCAGGCAGGTTCCCCACTCAATGTCACAAATCAAATTTTAAAGGAGCGGAGAAAACATTCTGCCCGGGATGTCCTTGCTTCCAGATACTTCACCGGTACTCTGTTTATAGCCAGACATTCCGTATCCCAGTCTGTTCTGGACCGTGATACCGAGGCGGGGCGCGTGTTCAATAATATTGAGGATTTTGTATCCCCCATTGGCCGTTATGTAAAAAGCAAATACCTGGCTCATGGTGCAATCGCGCTCAACAAAGACATCTATTGCAGTGCCCAGATATTTTTAGCCGCCTATGCCGCCAAATATGGCTGTGACATTGAAACCGCCCAACAGACCCTGATGAAAGCAAACGGCATGAAGGAGTTATTTGCTTCCTCCAATGGGAAGAGTATGTATCTGCAGGATTTGGAAGAACTCCGTAATTCGTTAGGAGCTCAGGGATTCATCGGTATTTTTAACGGTTTCACTGACCAGGGGATGGCGAGCTTCATTCAAAATGCAGATATTTCTGACGGACTGAAACGGGCGCTTCTGGGTTACTCAAAGAAGGCATTAAACGATCCTAACCTGCTGTCAAAGCTGCGGGGACAATTTACCGGCAGAAAGGATCAGGAGTGCCTTCAAATGATGTACGGCAGTGTAATCAGCCGTCATACCGGCCGTGGGCTGTCCCTGTCCTCCCTGTTTCGCGGAAATTTAGTCCAAATCCTAAAACGCGTCTCCAGAAACTCCGATGCCGGAAGAGCGGCGGCCTCGCTGTACTACTCCGGTAAATCAATCTATGGGGCATACCGTGCAGGGATACGGCTCCTTATGACCATCCTGGATAAAACCCGCATAAGCGGCCTTTCAATCAATACAAGGTTAGTCCTTTCAAATCCTGGCAAAGCCCTGAAAAAACATACCTTCCAGATAGCCAAACGTACCGCCGGCAGCACAGTGCGAAAAGCGGCGGCTACGCGTTTTGGCAGAAGTGTCAGAATGATTTCCCGGGGCTTTTCACGTACCCTCATAAGGACCCGATTGGTCAACCATACCATTGGCTCCTTAAAAACCCTCAATATGTTGAGGCAGGGGATGCACGCTGCCATAATGAATACGAAAATCATGATCAAGGTTACGCAGTTTGGGAAAGTGGCGGCGCAGCTGGCCGCAAAGGCAGGGGCCGCCCTTGGCTGGATTGCAGCAATTATAATTATTGTAATCCTGATTCTTGAAATAGGCCAGGGGATGGTAAATTCCAAAGTGGAAGATAGTGGCACGGTCAATCATATCTACGTCCAGGATACCGAAATCGTCCAGGAAATCATAGATGAGCTGTCTGCCAAAAACGAAGCATTTATCATTGATATTAATCACGCTGCCAACCACCGGGGCAATTATGCGGTAAACAGTGGATTTAAAGCAGATGAGGGCGTGTCTTTTTATGAAGAGGGTGCATATCACGTTATATTCCGCGACTTTTATGGGAATGAACTGGAGCCGTCTCATGTGGATTTAAACAATACAAAGGCAATCCTCTCCATGGCTACCAAGTTCATGCCATATCCATTTACAAAATTATCGGAGCAGGCTTCAGACGAGGAGAAGAAGGCTTATGAAGAAATCAAGCAGCATTTCAAGGATTACTGTAATTACCTGTGGGCGTCCACACACCAGATCAATATCGAAGAGTATCACCCTGGGGACGGAAATTACAGCCATGTGGATACTTCCGCATTGATTACGGAACTCTCCACTGGCAAATGCGATAAAGAGGGGGAAACGTTATGGCTTCCCGATGATTTCCGGCCCAATGCAGTAAGCGGCAGCATCTGCGGCCAGTGCCAGGAGGCAGAAACGACTGGTCTTGGTCCGTACAACGATAATCTGTGCAGCCATGGAAATGATAAAAATCCACATGGAGGCTGGAAAAAGACTGGGAAAACGGCCCAGCACATTAACTGCCCCTATGGCCATGAGCACCACGACGATGACAGCTCCTGGACTGAGTATTGTGAGATTGGATATGTCCAAAACAGAAACCATATCCACACCTGCTACGAGTGGGTGTATGAGTGCGGCGGGCATATGGGGTCTGTCGTATATGTCACAGTCGGGGATTTATCCAGAATCCCGGATTTCGGACCGGCCGAAGATGTTGATTACAGAGCGGCAGGCGTGTACGACACAGCAGATACCGAAAATTCCACTGAAGAACCAACCGAACCAGATGAAAATACTTAAAAGCATACTTACCAAAATGAAAGGAGAGGAGAAATGAAGGATTTTATAATACATACAAAGGCCCGCTTCCTGGTCGTGATGTCGATTCTGGGAATATGGTTTTTGGCGGATTATTCAGGGCTGGTCCCGTTATCCATAAATGCCGATGCTTCCAATCGTCTGGTTTATCTCAGCTTTTACACCGTAGATGATGAAGAGATTACGGAACTAAGGAAACGAATCCGCGAGAAAAAAGAATACACATTCAAAGACCCCAACGACTACCGATACCTCCCCTATGAAGATGCAGACGGAAATCTGGTCTATGATGAACGGTATGATAAAATCAAAGGAATTTCCTGGGAGGGCACTGATGAGGCGGGGAATGTAACCACCTACCGGGCAGGTGATAAGGTAACGTTTACAGCCGGCAGCCACACCATCCGGGTGAAATCAGATAATCCTGCGCTTACCGGAGAAAACTTACTGGATACCTCAAAATCAGAACGGGCCTATTTAAGCTTTTTTACGGCAGGAGGAACAGAGATTGAAGAACTGGCGGTGGTCCTCAGTGAGAAGGACGAGTATACCTTCCCGAATCCGGACAGTTATCATTCCCCGAATAGCAATACAGGCGATGTCGATGAGAAAGGAATCACTGGAAAAGGGACTTTCTGGGGCTGCACGGACGATGAGAAACGGTATTTGTTCGAGGCTGGCGATAAATGCCGCTTTAAGCGGGGATATTACGATTTTTATATTATGACCGATGCACCAGTAACCATTACCTTTTACTATCCAATCGAATACGACACCTATTTTGCTGCTGATTATGCCTCTCCTGGGGAGGTATACCATACACAGGAAGCCAGGGTGGGAGATTCCATATCATTAAAAAAGTCCCTGGGAGCACTTATCTGGGAGAGCACCTTTAAAGGGTGGCGGGAAATGAACCTGGACTATGAAGAGGATATTCTTTATTCCGGCGGCGCTTCCTACCGCATAACAGATAATGTGGATCTGGCATTTTACGCAGTATATGAACACGACGAGAATTGGGACATGGACGCGGCAGACGAAAATAAAACCTCCGGTGAATTAGACCAGAGCGGCCTGAAGGAGGGAGACTTACTCGTTGATGTGAAAGAGATCAATTCAGCGGCCGGTGTGGGATATGGTGCCTATATTGATGCAGGAGGAGTCCTGCGCCATACAGGCGGAACCGGTATTAAGGGAACAATCAAGCGTCAGTCCTGGCTCACTCCTCTTGTCAGTCCTGATGCGGACCCTTTAGACCCGGGCAGTTACCGCTATGATAAATACGGGGTTCCTATGTCGGAATCCAGTTTGGCGCCGGAGCTTAACAATGTACTGCGTCAGGATGATTCTGCCTTGTTCATGGACGTATATGGCAACTCATTTATCTACTACAGCCAGCTGACACGTCAGAACAATATGCTGCTGGCGGCAGAACGGCTGGCAGCCGGAAAGACGGATTCCTGGGTCCGTAATATCAGAGCCTGGGACGAGGAGGCAATCCACCGTTTTGAGGCCATTGAGTTTGCTTTACTTAAAAATGATTATCCTCAGGAGGGTGAGGAGCTGGCTCCCGGTCTGTTTTGGAAAAGCGAGTATATGTCTGAGCTGGCATACCGGCGGCTTAAGCCCTACAAGCAGATATGGAGCGGCTGGCTGGACAGCTATGACGACGGATTATTGGAAAAATATGAAACGCACGGCAATGACGGCGGCATAACCATAGGAAAAAACGGATTTTGGGATTTCTTTGAAATCACTGCATACGCAGACGACCGGAACAGCTCCGGTACGGCCAATCAGATTGGTTCGCGGGTCAACGTATCTGCCGACCTAAAAGAATACACGTTCACGCCCCAATATTATCATAAGAATACATAC
>CATWBR010000116.1 GCA_958349075.1 uncultured Clostridium sp. | reverse complement strand
TTGGAGTCCGCCGGTGCTTGGCGAGGTCTCTTACGAGCTTAGCATCCGCTGTGCATTCCAACGAGCGCGAGCGTTTCCCGTAGTAACTCATTCTGGCCGGATCCCCCCCCCTCACGACAACCTACAAACGGGACTGAAGACTCATCCATCCCTCTCACCACCCCGGCCCCTGGCCTGCCGGCAGCGTCCTCATCTGCTCACGTAATTACCCTGTACAGTTCCAGAAGCGCCTCCTCATAATGTTCCGTCCCAACCGCCGCGCAGGACAGAAGGATCCTTGGAAATCCTTTTTCCTTCCCCTCCTCCGGCGCCACGGCACGGACGGCGATTCCGGCCTGTGCCGCCTTCTCCGCTATCTGTTCCGATGTAAGCTCCGTGCGAAGTTCCGCCAGGACCAGGAATCCGGCTTCGCCCAGATGCGGGATTGCCCTGCTGCCGAATATCCTTGCGATATCTTCGCAGAGCTTTTTCGCCTTTGCCGTATATAATTTCCTGGTTTTTCGGATCTGGCTCTCCAGATGGCCGTCCCGGATAAACTGGCAGAGCGCTATCTGTTCCGCCTTGGATGCCGTCTGGTTGTAGTAGCGCCCCCGCTCCTTATAGAACTTTAAAAGTTCCGGCGGCAGCACCATGAAGCTCATACGGATGGACGGAAGGAGCAGCTTTGAAAATGTGCCCAGATACACGACGCTGCGGCCGCCCGACAGTCCCTGAAGAGACGGCGTGGGGCGGTTGTAGTACCGGAATTCGCTGTTATAGTCATCCTCGATTATCAGAATGTCCCGCTCAAATGCCTTTTTTATCAGCTCCATCCGCTCCGATATATGCATCACCCCGCCCCAGACCGTCATCTGGGACGGCGTGAGGTAACAGATGCTCCCCGGTTCTGCCCCGCCGTTTTCTTCGGCGGTTCTGATATCCCCGGTACTGAATTCAAAGTCCTCAAAGATGGTGCGTCCCTGCCTGAACCCCGGATTGTAGAAATAGGCCGTCTTCCTGTCCTTCACCATGGGGCAGAGGATGTGGAGCAGGCTCTGGACGCCGGCTCCCACCACGACGTGGTCGGGCGTGCAGATTACGTTGCGGTGACGCCCCAGATAACTGCAGATAGCTTCCCGCAGCTCCAGCTCACCCTGTGGCTCGCCGTATGACAGAAGCCGCTCGTCCTGCCTCAGCGAGCTCTTGATATACCGCCGCCACAGATCAAACTGGAAGCTGTCCCGGTCCACGTTGGATGATGCAAAATCATACCGTATTTCAGGTCCTTTCTTCTTTATGCCTCCGCTCTCCCACTCTTTCCCCCGCTCCGAATTAAGCAGTTCGGTCACGTAATATCCGCTCTGCGGCCGTGATATGATATACCCCTCTGCAGCCAGCAGCATATAGGCTGTCTCGACCGTGGTCCTGGAAAGCTGTAGCTGCATCGAGCATTTCCGGATGGAGGGAAGTTTAGAACCCGGCTCCATCTTGCCCGAGCAGATTAAATCTTTATAATAGTTATAGACTCTCAGGTAGCGGCTCTGGCCCGGATCGTTTAAGTCGAGTTTCATGTTTCCTCCTATTTAATCAGCAGTGAAATAACCAGAACTGTCACTAAACTCATCAGTGTCCCCAACAGATAATACTCCGCAAAAGCAGGTTCCTTCGATATTTTGTCTTATCTGGCGATCGATTTGGCCGTCAAAACAAGAGCAGTGGCAGAATACTGGCCTAACGTTTATACAAATGACCGGCATGTTTTTCCGCTTATAAGATCTTCCCGTCCCTCTTTCTGCGCTCCGCCAGCTCCTTCATCTCCCTCGCATTCTGTCTCACGGCCTCGGTGATCTCGGCTCCTCCGAGAAGTCTGGCCAGTTCCTCCGTCATCTGCCCGCGGTTTAATGGCCGGATCGTGGTCGTCGTCCTTCCCTCTTCCACCGTTTTCCTTATCTCAAAATGGCTGTCCGCCATGGCTGCAATCTGCGGCAGGTGAGTGATACAGATAACCTGGTGGCTTTTCGCGATAACTTCCAGCTTCTCCGATACCATCTGTGCCGTCCGTCCGCTGATACCGGCGTCAATCTCATCGAAAATCAGGGTCGGGATATCGTCCGTCTCCGCCAGCACCGTCTTCACGGCCAGCATGATTCGGGAAAGCTCGCCGCCGGAAGCAACCATCCCGAGAGGCCTCACCGGTTCACCAGGGTTAGTGGAAATCATAAATTCCGCCTCATCGTATCCGGCCGCCGTATAGTGGTCAAGTTTCCTGAATTCCATTTTAAACTTTACATCCAGGAAATTCAGCTCTTTTAAGCCGTCCTCTATTTTCTCCGCAAGCTCCGCGGCTATTTTCCGCCTGAGTTTCGACAGAGCGGCCGACATCTTCCCAAGCTCCTTCTCCGTCTCATTCAGAACCTTCTCCGTCTGCACACGGAGCAGATCATAATGTTCCAGCTCTTCCAGACGCTGTTTTTTCTCTTCCAGGCTCTTTAACACATCCTCTATGGTTTTTCCGTATTTATTTTCCAGGTTCCGTATCAGATCCAGGCGTTCTTCCACCTCGCTGAACGCCTCGCCGTCAAATGTCATCTCCTCCATATGGGCGGAGATTTCCCTTGTCAGATCACTGAGCAGCGAATCCACGTCGTAGAGCTGGTCACGGATGCTTCGGATTCCCTCATCATACTGAAGAGCATCCTCCACGGCCCTGAGCGCCCTTGAGATGCCGTCCGCGCTCACCGCCCCGTGAGCCATGGCCAGGCTCTCCGTAATCTTCCTGGCGTTGGCGAAACGGCGGTATACCGACTGGCATTCCTCCTCTTCCCCCGGCTTTAACGCCGCATTTTCGATCTCATCAATCTCAAAACGGCAGAAATCCATCTCCCGCAGCCTCTGCTCCTGATCCAGGTTCATTGATTCCAGCTTTTTCCTGAGTTCTATGTACTCGCGGTATTTCTCCGCTATATTCTGTTTTAAACCGGCTGCCCGGGATTTTCCGTATTCGTCGAGTATCTCCAGATGTCTGGCGTGATAGAGCAGAGACTGATGCTCATGCTGTCCGTGAATATCAATCAGCAGTCCGGTAATCTCCCTCAGCCGGGCCGAGGTTACCGTCTCACCGTTGATCTTGCTGATGCTTCTGGCCGGCATGATCTTCTTAGAAATGATAATAAGACTGTCGTCGTCCGGAATCACATCCAGACGCTCAAGTTCCTTCCGTTTTTTTTCATTGGTCACGGAAAAGACCAGTTCCACGTAGGCGCTGTCGCAGCCCTGGCGTATCAGATCCTTGGACGCTTTTGCCCCCAGAGCTACATTGACCGAGCCTATGATCACGGATTTGCCGGCTCCTGTTTCGCCGGTCAGTATATTGAGCCCGTCATCGAATTCCACCTCGGCAGAATCGATGAGAGCCAGATTTTTAACATGAAGATGAAACAGCATCCCATCACCCCTTATCCGTTACAGTTCAGCCTACGGCCAAACTGCAACAAAACCATGCACAGAAACGGTGAAAAAAACCGTTTCACGCCGCTTAACCCGGGATTTTCGCAAAAAATGCGAAAACACCTCGCGGAATACAACTTTGCCGAACTATAGCCCTTATCCTGCTATGAGCTTCTTGATCTTATCCATCAGTACGATCGTGTCGTCCACGGTCCTCACGGCGCACATTACGGTGTCGTCTCCCGCGATACAGCCTACAATCTCACCGAAATGCAGGGAATCGAGAGCTGCTCCCACGGCCATGGCCATGCCGGATACCGTCTTGATTACAAGTATGTTCTGTGCCATATCCATGGAAAGAAAGCTGTCATGGAGAATCCTGATGTATTTATCGTTAAATGCCGTCTGCGGATGAAATACCGCGTATTTCTGGCGGCCGTTCTCCGTCTGGATCTTGGACAGTTTGAGTTCCCTGATATCCCTGGACACGGTGGCCTGAGTCACGTTATATCCCTCTTTGTTGAGGTACTCCGCCAGTTCTTCCTGGGTCTCTATCTCAAACTTGCCGATTAACTCTACGATTTTGCTGTGTCGTTCCAATTTCATTATACTATCCTCCGCTCTCCTGTCTCTGTATGTTCTGCATCTATGCCCGATGCGCCCGCTTTCCCGTACTTCCTGCGGACGCCGCTATATCTGCCTCATCTTACATCTGATGTTTTCGAGAAAAGAAACCTGCTTCAGTTGAATCAGAGTGGTGGTGATTTCCGAAAGCTCTACCTCAATCCGGTCCCCTTTCCGAAGCTCCACCACCGTATCCCCGTCGAAGCTTAAAAACTGCTCAACTTCCTCCCTGCCGGACACTTCCATCATAATCCGGCTTTCCGGGGAAATAACAATGCTCCTGGAATTGAGGGTATGGGGACAGATAGGCGTCATGATAATCATACTGGACTCCGGCGCCGCAATCGGGCCTCCGGCCGACAGATTGTAGGCCGTTGAACCGGTCGGAGTCGCAACAATCATTCCATCGGCGGAATACTGGTTAAACAGTTCCCCGTTGACATAGAGATCAAACTTCAGCGTGTAAAGTCCCGTCCTGCTCAGAATGATGTCGTTGAGGGCGATATCCTGCGCCACCGTGGCGCCTTTCGAAACCACCCGGCCCTCCAGCATCATCCTCTTTTCCAGCCGGTAGTGATCCGCCATCAGTTCTTTCAGCGCAGGGACTATGTCCTCCTCCCTGCTTATCTGTGTCAGATAGCCGAGATGGCCCATATTGACGCCGAACAGCGGTAAATCCCGCCCGGCCAGATCCCTGGCTGCCTGTATCAGCGTACCGTCGCCGCCCAGCACGATCACACACTCCGTCTCCTGAGGAACCTGCTTTCTGTCGGTATAGCGGTATTCCGAAGATCCCGGATTCTCACTGTCCCATCTGAGACACTCACAGCCATGGCTGTTTAAAAACTCCGAGATTACCTCCGCCCCTTTTTCCGCATTCTCCTTCTCCTTATTCACAATCAGATAAAAATGTTTCATCCTGCGTTCTCCCGGCATTATGCCATCCGATGTTTTGAAATCCTGCCAGGCTTTCCGGCTCTCTCTTTCTGAGGCCGTTATGCCTGTTTATCGAGCTGTTTGTGGGCTTCCTCCACAACCTGCTCCGGGTCTGCCGCCACGTTTTCGAAGCGCTCCCCTTCCGCGTGATTCTTTAAGTGAAGCAGGTACTCAATGTTTCCTTCCGGACCCTTAATGGGGGAGAATTCCAGGTTCAGCACTTCAAAGCCTGTCTCCACGGCAAAATTTATCACCATGTTAATCACTTCAAGATGGGTCTTCTTATCCCTGACAACGCCCTTCTTTCCCACCTTCTCCCTGCCGGCCTCAAACTGGGGCTTAATCAGGCAGACTATCTGCCCATCCTCTGCCATCAGGTTTTTCACCGGGCCCAGTACCTTGGTCAGGGAAATAAAAGAGACGTCTATGGATACAAATTCTATTTTATCACCGATATCCTCCGGTACCACATAGCGGATATTCGTTTTTTCCATGCATACGACCCTCGGGTCGTTCCTCAGTTTCCAGGCAAGCTGTCCATGGCCCACATCCACCGAATAAACCTTAACGGCCCCGTTCTGCAGCATGCAGTCGGTAAAGCCGCCTGTGGACGCCCCCACATCCATGCAGACTTTGCCTTCCAGCGTGGCTCCGAAATGGGTCATGGCCTTTTCAAGCTTCAGTCCCCCACGGCTCACATATTTGAGCGTGGAGCCCCTCACCTCTATTCTGGCCGTCTCCTCAAAGGAGGTTCCCGCCTTATCTTCCTTCTGGTCATCCACATAGACAATCCCGGACATGATGATTGCCTTTGCCTTCTCCCTGGACTCAGCCAGGCCCTTTTTCACCAGAAGTACATCTAAACGTTCTTTCATCTGTTTTCCTCCGAATCAGGAAATTCGCTCTTCAGTTCTTTTTTCAGTTTCTCCAGTATGGAATCGCTGTCGATCCCCAGATCACTTCTTAATTTGGACACATTACCATGCTCCACATAGGCATCCGGCAGCGCAATATTGACCACCTTAATGGCAGGATAATGCTTCTGCACATAGTCTGTAATACGCTCCCCGTATCCTCCGCGCAGCACATTCTCTTCCAGTGTGATGATACAGCGGTGGTTTTCTGCCAGATGATCCACCACATCCGTGTCCGCCGGCTTGATAAAGCGGCCGTTCACCAGGGTGCAGGAATGTCCCATCTCTTTTAATTTGTTCCGTATATGCTCCGCCGTGCTGACCATGCTGCCCACGGCCAGAAGGGCAATGGAGTCTTCCTCAAAGAGGATTTCACTCTTCTTATATTCCACCGGAGCCAGGAATTCCTTAAGCCCCCTGTATGCCTGCCCTCTCGGATAGCGGATAGCCATCGGGCCGTCGTAATCCACGGCAAAGTGAAGCATCTCACGAAGCTCCCAGAGGTTCTTGGGCGCCATAACACTCATATTGGGAATGGAAGACAGATAAGTCAGATCAAATATCCCCTGGTGCGTCTCCCCGTCGCTTCCAACAAGACCCGCCCGATCGACGCAGAACAGCACCGGCAGGTTCTGGATACAGACGTCATGGACAATCTGATCATAGGCTCTCTGGAGGAAGGAGGAATAGACCACAACCACCGGTTTTAATCCGGCGGCTGCCATTCCGGCCGCAGAAGTCACAGCGTGTTCCTCGGCGATCCCAACGTCGAAAAAGCGCTGCGGATACATTCTTGAAAAACGCTTCAGTCCCGTCCCGTCCGGCATGGCCGCGGTGACGGCAACGAGTTTTTCATTTGTCTCGGCTATCTTGCAGATTTCTTTGGAAAATACATCGGTGTAGGACGGATACAGCTTTTTCCCAATCGGTTTTCCCGTCCCGATATCGAATGGTTCCACGCCGTGGAAAGCCGATGGATTCCTCTCAGCCGGAGCATAGCCTTTCCCCTTTCTGGTCATCACGTGGATGAGGACGGCATGGTTGATTTTCTTCGCCTCCCTGAAAATCTTCGCCAGCCCCTTCACATCGTGGCCATCGACCGGTCCCAGATAGGTAATTCCCATATTTTCAAACCACATGCCCGGTACCAGGAACTGTTTGATGCTGTTCTTTGTGCGCAGCAGCGTGTCCACCAGATCATTGCCGATCATCGGAACCTTGGAGAGCGTGCCCGCCACATTTTTTTTCAGCATGTTATAGCCCTCGTCGGCCCGGAGATTACTTAAATATCTGGACATTCCTCCCACATTCTCGGAGATGGACATCTTGTTGTCGTTCAGCACAATGATAAAATTCTTCTTCAGACGGGCCGCATTATTTAACGCCTCGTAGGCCATTCCGCCGGTCAGGGCGCCGTCGCCTATCACGGAAATAATCGAATAATCCTCCCCCAGCACATCCCGTCCCTGAGCCATACCGAGCCCGGCGGAGATGGAGGTGGAACTGTGTCCCGTGTCAAAAGCGTCAAAAGGGCTTTCCTTGCGTTTAGGGAAGCCGCTTAAGCCTCCGTACTGACGCAGGCCGTCAAAATTGTCCTTCCGGCCGCTCAAGATCTTATGGGTATAGGACTGATGTCCCACGTCCCAGATTATCTTGTCCCCAGGAAGGTCAAAAGCCAGATACAGGGCAATGGTAAGTTCCACAACACCCAGGTTGGAGGCCAGATGGCCGCCCGTATGGCTGATTTTCTCTATTAAAAATGTGCGGATTTCCTCCGCCAGTTCTCTTAATTCCGTCTCATTAAGCTTTTTTACATCATCGGGTCCATTAATTTTATCTAAAATCATGGTTTCTTCCTTATTTTTTAACTGTTCACAGCCCTGCACAGACCTGCATTGCCGCGAACAGTTATCTTATTTCATCGCTCAATTGTAACTATCAGGCAGTTTCTGAAGAGTTACGCTTATTTTTCTCTGCTCACGAGTACCTTAATCAGATCCTCCAGAAAATCATTCCTTCCGGGAAGGGAATAGAGGATATCGACTGCCGTCTCTGAGAGTTTTTCAACATCGCGTCCGGCCTTCTCAATGCCCTCCAGGCTCACATAGGTTGTCTTATTATTCTTCTCATCGCTTAAGACTGGTTTTCCTAATACCTCCTGGCTGCTGGTAACATCCAGAATATCATCCTGAATCTGGAACGCCAGGCCGATGGCTGCCGCCATCCGCTCCACTGTCTCACATTCTTCATCCGATGCGCCGCCCATCACCGCGCCGATGACCATGGCCGCCTCTAACAGCGCGCCCGTCTTCAGGCGGTAAATGAAATCCAGCTTGTCCTTTGGGATCAGCTTATCCGTCAATTCGACGTCCACTGTCTGGCCGCCGATCATGCCGTAAATTCCCGTCTTTTCCGCCAGAATCCTGATGCATTTGCCCACCCGATCGGCGTTCGGCGTCATGGCAAAGGCCTTGGCCGCGGTCTCTATCGCATAAATCAGCAGGGCATCCCCCGCAAGGACCGCCATATCATATCCGTAAACCACCCAGGTGGTCTTCTTGCCCCTTCGGTACTCATCGTTATCCATGCATGGAAGATCGTCATGGATCAGGGATGACGTGTGGATCATCTCGATTGCCGCCATAAACGGCTCTATCTCGCTGCCCTTACCGCCGAAAAGGCGGTACACTTCCCTCATTAAAAGCGGACGCAGACGCTTTCCTCCGGCCTTGACGCTGTAGTTCATCGCCTCGAAAATCGTCTTCTGGTGCCCCTCCTCTGCAGGCAGATAGGAATAAACCACCGTTTCCACTTCATCCGTATATTGTAAAAGCTGCTCGTTCATCACTGTCTCACATCCTCCGAATTGTTGCCGTTAAGCACCAGAATCTGTTTCTCCACTTTGTCTATCTTACCGCTGCAGGCCTGCACCAGTTTCATGCCGGCCTCATAGTATTTAAAAGAATCTTCCAGGGAAACCTCCCCGTCCTCTAAATTCCTGATAATCCCGTCCAGCTCGGAAAAAATCTCCTCGATAGAGAGATCTTCTTTTGCTGCAGCCTCTTTCTTATTCCCGTTTATCTCCATATTGTTTCACCACATCTCATTTCTTCTCTGTCTTCAGCACTTCTGCTTCTATCTTTCCGTCGGAAACGCGTATCAGAAGATGCTCGCCCGCTTTCACCGAGGATGCCGATTCGACGCGCTTTCCGCTCTCATCGGTCAGGAAACCAAAACCTTTACTGATCTTATCAAGAGGGGAAAGGGCATGAAGACGTCCGCCAAGGAGCGCCATCCTGTGCTTCCTGTCCGTCAGTTTCTGCATAAGCAGCCGCTCCATCCGTTCTCCGGCGTCGGCCAGTCTCTGGCGTTTCTCGTTGAGCTGCCGTTCCGGATTATAGAGCCTCAAACGCAGACGGTACTGCTCCAGCCTGTAGGCCGCCATGTCTTTTCTCCCCGACAGGGCGCGGTACAATTTCTGCTTTGCATCCCGAAGCTGTCCTTCAAAAAGTGAATAGTCGAATACGGCCAGCTCTGCCGCCGCCGACGGCGTGGGAGCTCTCAGATCCGCCACATAATCCGCTATCGTAACATCCGTCTCATGGCCCACAGCGGAGATCACCGGCGTCCTGCAGGCAAAAATCGCCCGCGCCACAATCTCTTCGTTAAATGCCCAGAGATCTTCGATAGAACCACCGCCGCGTCCCACGATCAGCACGTCCACCTTCATCGCATCCAGGGTCTCAATTCCCCTGGCGATACTGGCGGCCGCCCCCTCTCCCTGGACCTGAGCCGGGCAGAGAATAAGCTGAACATAAGGATTCCGCCTTGCCGCTATGTTCATGATATCCCGGATGGCCGCTCCTGTGCTGGCCGTGACAATTCCCACCTTCATCGCATACTTTGGAATGGGACTCTTGTATTCGGGGGCAAACATGCCCATCTCCTCCAGCTCATTTCTGAGCCGCTCAAACCGCTTAAACAAATCTCCCGCCCCATCCAGGGTGATTTCGGCGGCATAGAGCTGATAGCGGCCGTCTCTTTCGTACACTTCAATGCTTCCCTTGACAACGACCTGCTGGCCTTCCTCCATCTTGAAGTTAAGGCCGCGCCTCTTCCCGGCAAACATAACCGCCTGGATTGCTCCGAGGCCGTCCTTCAGCGTGAAATAGATGTGTCCCGACGAATGGTACTTGCAGTTGGACACCTCTCCCTTGACTGAAATCCGGTTCAGTGCGTAATCCTGGGCAAACATATTCTTGATATAGGCATTGACCTGCGATACGGAATAAACACTTGCCATTCTCTACACCAGCTTTGCTAAAATACCGTTTACAAACGACGGCGAATCGTCCCCGCCGAATTTCTTCGCCAGTTCCACCGCCTCATTGATCGCTACCTTTTCGGGTACGTCCTCGTCAAACTGAATCTCAAAAAGAGCCAGGCGCAGAATCGTCAGCTCCACCTTGCCCATCCTCTTCGTCGTCCATCCCTTGGCAATCTCATTAATCTGGCTGTCCAAATCAGGAATTTTCTCGATGATACGCTCCACCTTATTCTTCACATATCCGCCGTCAAACACATCCAGGGCCGGGCTGTGAAGAATCTCACTCTCGCCGTCCGGGGCTGAAACCTCCTCCATCGGCTCTGTAAAATATTCTTCCACCTGCTCTTTTGTCTCGTCAGCCGGATAAAAGTCAGCGCAGAACAACAGTTTAAAACAATGCTCCCGCAATTCTCTTCTGGTCATATCATGTCCTCCTGATTCTATCTACTTATCCTTTGTGTCCGTCACCCCGGGCGGTGAAAAGAGCATGGAATTCCTCTCTTTCCCCGATGGCTTTGAAAAATCCGGTCGGTGCGCTTTCACCCTTCCGGTGCTGTCCCTGTGATGGCGGTATACGGTTTTACCATAAAAAAACGGATAATATTCTAATTTACCATTATAACTTAAGAT
>CATWBR010000115.1 GCA_958349075.1 uncultured Clostridium sp. | reverse complement strand
TTTCTATTAATTTTACTATAGGTTAAAAAACCGGTCAACTGTTTCTGCATGAAATCACAAAAAACACCTCGCGGAGGACTACCTGTGAACGGCAGCTAAAAATTGTCTCTGTCCACCCCGTAAACGGAAATTAAAAATCTTGCATAAGTGCCGTATGCACGTTAGAATAGGGGATAGCAGAAAGAAGGAGTCATATATGTTAGGCACAAATATTAGAGAATACCGAAAAAAAATGAGACTTACCATCAAAGAACTGGCGGAGAGCACGGGTCTGTCAATCGGATATATTTCCCAGGTGGAGCGGGAGGAGGTGGAGCCGTCTCTTTCCTCCCTTCGGAAAATCGCAAGGAGTTTTGACGTCCCTGTCTATATTCTGATGGATGATCATAAGAATGACCGCAACCTCACAATCAGGAGGGAAGAGCGCCTGTCGGTAAGAATGAGGAAGAGCAGTGTGGAGTATGAATTCCTGACACCGCTTCCTTCACCCGGTTTTATACCAAAGACGCTGATGATTAAGGCCACTCTGGAACCGCAGTCAAAGGATTCCGAGCTTCCGGTTGTCCATCATTCCGAAGAGACTATTCTGATTTTAAGGGGAACGCTCAACGTGGAAATCGGAAACTCCGTCACCGTGCTGAACGAGGGGGATACCATTATTATCGAGGAGGATTTGCCGCATACCTGCATAAATCAGACTAACGATTATGTGGAAGTGATTTCTACAATCACGCCGCCGGTTTGGGGGACGCTGCATTTTCCCGGGTAGGGGATGGGGATGAGTCTTCGGTCCGTCCCGTACCAGGGGAAGAAGGCGGAATCAATTGTGCAGAGGACCCGGGCCGCTCCGGCCGCCGTGTAGAAACGGCAAAAGCCCCATTCCGCCCCTTTCCTTTTGCGGTTTTATCGTATATAATGGACAGATACTAAAAAGAAGACAGCAGGAGATGAGAGAAGATGAAAAATGCACCGATCCTATATTTTGTGGTGCCTTGTTATAATGAAGAAGAAGTTTTACCCCTGACAGCCGACACGCTGAGCAGGAAACTGGATGCTTTGGCGGGCGCGGGGCGGATAGATAAACAGAGCCGGATTCTCCTGGTGGATGACGGGTCACGTGACAGGACGTGGGAACTGATTGAAGGACTCCATCGGCGGGACGGCCGGTTTCAGGGCCTTAAACTGAGCCGGAACCGGGGGCATCAGAATGCGCTTTTAGCAGGGCTTTCCGAGGCGGCCCTCCACTGCGATGCCGCGGTTTCACTGGATGCGGATCTGCAGGATGACGTGGATGCCTGCGACCAGATGATCGAAAGATTTAAGGCGGGCTGCGATATTGTTTACGGCGTGAGAAAGAGAAGAACGACCGACTCCGCATTCAAACGGCTGACGGCCGAGAGCTTCTATAAACTGATGAATCTTTTAGGGGCAAATACCGTTTATAATCATGCGGATTTCCGCCTGATGAGCTGCCGGGCCTTAAAGGGCCTGGAGAAATTTACCGAGGTTAATCTGTTTCTGCGGGGGATTGTTCCGATGATCGGCTACCCCTCGGATGTGGTGTATTATGACAGGAAGGAGAGAGCGGCGGGAGAGAGTAAATATCCGCTCGGGAAAATGCTTGCCTTTGCTGTCGAGGGAATCACATCCCTGAGCATTAAGCCAATCCGGCTGATTACATTTACGGGAATTGCCTCTTTCTTTGTCAGTATCGGGTTTCTGATCTGGGCTGTTGTGGATTTTTACAGAGGAAACACGATCAGCGGCTGGGCCAGCATCATGGTCTCCATCTGGTTTATCGGCGGGCTGCTTTTATTGTCCATTGGAATCGTAGGGGAGTATATCGGGAAGATTTATCTGGAAACAAAGCACAGGCCAAGGTATCTTGTGGAATCCCTGCTAGGGGATGAGGACGCGGCAGCAGACAGGGAAGAGAACATACCCCCGGATGATAAATCTTGACAGAATATTCTTAGGGGGGACACTCCCTTTCTGTGAGAACGATCGGCCGGTAAGGAATTATGTCGCTGAAGCGACCCACCGCAGGCGGAGAATCCCGCCCGCGGGATTCTTCATTGCTGCAAATGCAGTTTCAGATGCTGGCCGGAGTGGTTTTTATTCGGAGAACTGTTCATACAGGTGCAGATAATGTTTCATCACCGTTGGCGGGCCTGTTTCCCGGTAATATTTCACCAGAATATCAAGCATTTCAACATATCTGATTTCATAAAAGCTTTCCCATCGCGCAATCCATTCGAAACACTCTTCCATAAACAGTGAGTCCGCATACAGGGTCACTGCCTTTTCACAGCAGCTTATATCATATCGTCTATCGTATAATTCCATAAATTCAGCCAGATCCGAGGCGGCCAGGGTGAGATCCAGCCATATGCTGTTTCTTTCAATTCTGAGTGGAATAAAGACAGTTCGGCAAAGTGTTTTTAAATACCGGCAGACCTTATAGAGACAGTCCATAGCTTTGCGCGGTGCCGCATCAGGCCATAGGTTTTCACATACCAGGCTCTTTTTAACGGGTCCGCCCTGCTCACACAGCAGGTATGCCAGGAGTTCCCTGGCTTTTTGATTTTTTACATAAATTATCTGGGAACCGGAATAGAGCCGGAATCCTCCAAAACAGAAAAAGAAAGGTTTTGGCAGCAGATTACGTGCAGCTTTTTCAGAGTTCTCTCCTTTTGCGGCGGTTAAGTCCGTTTCTTCGAAAGGTATTGCTTGAAGGGGAGTAAGTAAAATACATCCATCGATATAATCACACCTCAGCAGCGTGTCTTCTTTCAGAAGAGCTTGCTTTACAACGGCCGCGGGTATTGTCACCTGAGCATTTTTTCGTAGCCTTATTATCAAGCCTGTCATCTCCTCTGTATTTCACTTTTATATCCTTTGTTTTCTTTACTTCCCATTCTAATATTGAACTTAAAGCATGTCAAAGACGATTTGTCATCCCGGCAGACTGGCATGCCGCACCCCGCAGCAGCGATAAGACACGCGGATGTGCGGCCGATTGTCTTTGAATCTGTTTTCGCAATTTCAGAAAGGATTTTGCCGGGAAGCCGGTAACTCAACAACCACGGGGAAAACGGAGGCGGTTCCAGTTCCGTTTTCTTTCCGTTTTTTTTCCTGCCGGGGCTTATATAATTAAGCTAAATAAACCGCCGGAAAGGAGAAGACGACGAAAAAACGGTCTGCGTGGGAGGGCGGCAGCAGATTATTATGAGGAGGATCTGTTATGAATATAACTGAATTAGCTAAGATATCAAATGTGGATATTGTGGAGCATCCGGAGCATGAATTTCTCGATTATGTGGAGGCGGAAAGGGAGGAGATCAGCCCCGTCATCGGATTGGAAACCATGAATGCAAATCTGCTGAATGCGGCCGAACTGCTCACTATTGCATTTCATGCGCTGGATGGAAGCAACCAGCAGAGCCTGGTAGTCGAGCTGAATTCCGGGCTTTACCGGGCCTGCGGTGAATGCTTTACCAAAGTAAATGCTTTCGGAGCGGCATCGGTGGAGGCGATCCGGACAATTGCGGAGGCATATTACTGGCTGCAGCGGGCGATGGAGAAGGCCGCACTGGCCAAGCTGGCCACGGTGAAAAAACATGCCGATAAGATGGTTGTGGAGACGGATCGTCTCTGCAAAATATTTGAGGTTCTGGCCAATCAGGCCAGGGCTGCTCTGGTTGGTTCCGTGGGGGAACGCAATGAGGCAAAACAGCGCGTTCAGCAGATTACCAGGGATTTAGCGGAGTATAGTGCGGAGAATGCTTCCCTTACGGCAATGAAAGAACAGTACGATGAGACCATTGCACAGTATCAGGAAAATTACGATGCGGAAAAAAGTGCGGAGAGTACGGCAGAGAGCCGTCAGTTTGCTATGGATATGACGGGTTTGTTTACCGGTATGATTTCCGGCATTGTCAGCGTGATTCCGGAAGTTTTGAATAATATTGGCGACAAAGAGGAGAAGCCTGCGCAGGCTCAAGAAGGCCAGCCCGGACCGGACGAAGGAAATGAAAAAAAGAAGGCGATGGAAGATGCACAGAAGAAACAGCAGGAACAGCAGGCTCAGCTTGATAACTTGAAAAAAGAGCTCGCAGAGCTTGAAAAACAGAAATCTCCAGGCCAGCCGGCGGATGAGCAGACAGAGAGTTCCATAGGCAGGAAAAAGGAAGAAATTAAGATAAAGGAAAACGAACTGAATGAGGCCAAAGCCAAAACGGAAGACGCACGGAGGGATTACTCCGCATTAACGGAAAAAATAAGCGGTGTGCTGGATAAAACTTCCCAGGCGGCAGCGGCCAGTGCAACGGCGCAGCAATCCGTTTCGGAACGCCATAACCAGGCGGCGAAAGAAATTTTTAAAATGAAGCATGAGCTGGAGCTGAAGCGGGTGGAAACCCTTGGAAAAATGAAAAAGTTTGCGGCTTTGGTCAGTAATCTGACGCTGGAAAATGATAGTGAGGAAACGGCGGTACAGACTTTAAGCTACGCCGTGGCCAGTCTCCAGCGGGTGGTGACTGCCCTGGAAGATACCCGTACCTTTTGGAATAGCGTAAGTGAGTACTGTGAAAGACTGGCTTCGGAGCAGCTAAAAGGCATGATTGAATCCAATACGGAGATAACGGATTCTGAGATACGCCGGGAGCTTTACTCAAGCAGTATGTTCCAGGGGACTCTGATTCGTTTCCTCTGCCAGTGGTATGCTATTTACCAGATGTGCGCGGAATTTGTGAGCGAGGGCAAAAACTCCATCGATCTGATACGGAAAAAGCTTCAGGAATCCCATTTTGGCGAGCAGTCCAGGATTGCGGCCAAGCAGAAAGCCTCCCTGTTTCTGAAGGAGATCGACGAGGAAATAGAAGCAAGTAAAAAGAAGCAGAAAAAACTGAGCGAAGAGAAGGAACGGCTTGGATATGGGGAGGCTTAACCGTCCCAGCGGGTAAAAAGGAGAGGGAGCTATGGAACTTAAGAATAACTGGCAGGGGGATGTGGTGGAGCTGATGGGATTTCCACGGCAGATGGTTCTGGACGCCGTCTCGGAGGAACAGGAGATAATAAGCCCCCTGGTCAATTTCCGGCAGGCGGATGATAATATTCGTTCAACGGTGGAGATGCTGACGATTGCCTTTCATGTGCTGTATCAAAACGAGCTGAGGGGAAGGGTGTCACGGCTTCGGGATGCCGTTTCCTCCCATTGCCGTAAAAGTTTTCTATGTGCAGGAGCGGTGGAGGAGCAGGCCGGATTTATTATCCGGCTTATGATAGATGTCTATGACAAGCTGTGCAGTGGGGAGGAGACGGCGGCTCTTAAAGGTATCGGGGAGATAATGCACCGGGCCCAGTCTGCCGCCGGCATAACAAAAGCACAGGCTGTTTCCTTTGGCCGTCTGTCCAACGAGTCGGTAAGGCTGATGGCCGATACGGTACAGGAAAAAAACACATCCATGCAGCGGGCCGCCGAAATTAAGAGAGCAGTTCTTAACTATCGGGCGGAGAGCGCCGGCTTAAATGACAAGATACATACGCTGCAGGAGATGGTTGAGCAGCGATTAAAACTGAGAAACCGGGAATTGGATGCAGCCGCGAAAGCAGAAAAGAATGTAAAGAAACTTCGTACTGCAAAAATATTTACTACTTTTTTCGGGCTGTTTGGAAAAGTCAAGGGAAGTGCAGAGGAAATTCGGCAGTGGGATATCGTTCACGGCCATATGGATGCCGCCAGGGAGATGGAGAATGCGGTCCGGGAGCTTGAAAAACAGGAAAATGCCAACAGGCAGTCCCTGAAAAGGCTGACGGAACTGATGGAACAGGGCGGCCGTGAGCACGACGATGCGGTTTTTGCAGCCGAGACCCTGTGCTATGCTTCCGCGGCAATGCAGCGCGCATGGCTGTCCCTGGAAGAAATTTATATGTTTTGGCAGGGGGTGCTGTCTTATTGTGAGGCGCTTACACAGCCTGGACTGCTCGAGTGGTTTCATAAAGAGATGGCGAATGATGGAGTGGAGGAGCGTGCTGCCATATACACAGGGGATTTCTTCCGGAGGCAGATGTTTCGATATATCTGTAAATGGCAGGCTCTCCGGCTTCTTTGTTCCGAATATGCATCAGGAAACAGAGATACCATGGATTTTATCAATAAGAGGATTGCGGAGCTTTATGAGGAGAAGGAGGCCCGTGAAGTTGCCGGGGAACGGATTGGAACCATGCTGGGGGAAATCCAGAAAGAAATAGAGCAGGCAAATCTTTGAAAAGGAGGCGACAGAGACTATGGATTCTGAAGACAATGTATATGCAGCAAACGGGCTGGAGCTTAGGAGCCTGTTTTATAAACAGATGGAACAGGCTTATGCGGCTTCCAGGCTTCATGATTATTACGCAACGGCTCTCAATTGTTATTTCAGCATGGATGCAAAGCCGGCGGCAAGGCGCAGGGAGCTGGAAAAGCGTCTCAGGGATAATTTGCCGTCCGCCCAGTCGGCAAGTTACAGGCTGGAACTGGAACGAATCAATGAAATTGAGAAAGACTTGAAAGCAAAAGAAAAAAAAGCGCTGCAGTCAAAATTAGAATTGGGTGAGATGCTGCTGGAAAGCCAGTCAGCGATGATTCATGCAGGAATTGCCCTGGATCTGGACCTAGGACGGCTGCAACTGGATGATTATGTCACCGACTGGGATAGGGAGCCGTCGGAAGAAACCCTGCTGTTTGAACTGACGTCAATGGACACAAATGCGAAGGAGGTTGCCGATTCCCTGCGCTTTCTTTCTCCGGACGGCTTAAGATGGATGCTCCGGATTATCGCCGGCGAGCTGACTGTTTATAAAGAGGGGGATATTCTTCATCCGGCTGGAATGAAGAATATTGATCACGTGTGTTCCCATATCCCTTTTAGAACCACATTAGAACATGGAAAACTGAAGCATCGGAAATTAGAACCGGAAGAGTGCGGGAACTGGCCTGAATTTCCTGTTCTCTGCCCGGACATAGAGAAGAGGGGGGATTTGCAGGATGAGAGCCGGCTCTGCTTTTTAGATTGGGATAAACGTGTCCAGACAGCAAAAATAATGGATTGGGGAAATATCACCTGGTTTGTCCATGAACGTGATGCGGACGGAGCCTCACACCCTTCCAACCTGATTTTTTTTAAAAACTGGGAAGAGGAATTCTGCAAGCTGGTTCTGCTCGACAATATTCCTTATCTGAGAAATGAAAACCGTCCGGAGGCGACGGCCGGGGATTGGGATGGCAGGAGCAAAAGCTTCAGTTTTGATTATCTGCGGCCGGACATGACGAAATGGAGTGCTGTTATTCTGGGAAACCTGATCTATCATTTCCAGGAGGGACTATCCCTGCCCGCTCAGATCAATTCGGAGCTTCATTATATCACGGGGTATGACTGGGCCTATGAGAGTACTTTGCTGCCTTACTTCGGCGCGACTATGATGTCGCACCGTCTGCTGCACGGAGCGCCTGCGCTTACGGAGCGGCCGGAACGCCTGTTTCAGAAAACGGCCCGCCTGCGCCACACCCGGCAGGATGTTTTGGGAGCCGGGATCAGCGAGCGGATGTTCAGACTAAAGCTCCGGTTGGGGGCCGAAACACAGCCGGATGACAACGGCGCGGATTTTTATCACAGCGGTACCCTGCAGTATCTGGACTGGGAGGGGCGCGCAAAGGAGGTGGCCTTGCACAGAGGAGCGCTCTATGAGGTAAATCAGAAGAATGGCAGCAATCGGCTGATCCAGGGATTTTGTTACACCGTACCGGGGGGCGCCTGCTATATCTGCGCGTATTACAACGGTCTGTTTTATCACTATCCGAGAGAAAACGAAAATAAATTTCATACGGATTGCGTTATCCACCATTTGGATTGGGACGGATGTCCGGTAGAGACAAGTATACCTAAATTGTAAGTGTATGCGGCAGTAAAAAACTAATAAGAAATGAATAAGGAGGAAAACATTATGTTAGAAGAGCAGAAAAAATTAAATAATCCGGTTATTGAGTTTCTGAATAATGAGGATGTATTGTCATTTGGAGTGGAATTGGAAATTAGTTCGGGAATCCGGTTTCTGCCCGGCCATTCAAGGGGCAGCGAACCGTTTATCGAATTGATAAGGCCGGACGGCAGCCTTGCCCTTACAATCCATGGCGATATCGGTGATGTACGGGACGTACAGACACTTGAACTGGTCAGTGAACCCATTCTCTTTGGCAGACAATATCCGAATAATCAGATAGTACAGACGGAGAACGGAATTCTGATTGCTTTTTTTATAGATTTTTTCAAACATTATGATAATCGATGCGTGCCTAAAATTTCCCTTGAAAAACTGTTTGACACGTGGAAATTAACCCAGCCTGGGCTGTTCTCAAATTATACAATCCGGACATTGGTGGATGATATGCCGTTTTTCAATAAGGGCGGCCAGGGTTCCTGTCAGATAAGCCTGGGAATGCCGCTCTCGAGAGCGGATATGTTTCTGAAAATCTTCGGAGCAGACTGGTATGATCCGGAGCAATTTAGTCAGCAGTACATAGAAGAGCAGGTACGGGGTTATTTTACCGGAACTAGTGATAAGGTACGGGAAATTGTGAAAGCGGTGAATTATGCTCTTTGCGTGATGAAAAAGCACAGCGATATAAAGGATGAAGCGGGGGGCACCATGTCCTTCACGGATCAGATTACAAAAAACAAATGGGGTATTATGCCACGGAGCAGCCTGCGTGATTTATGGGGAATGTATAGTGGGACAGTCGGGCAAATTGTGAAAGTGTATGTAGAGTGGGCAGCCGACGTAAAGCTCCAGGAAGTTTGGAAGGATGTTGAAACGCAAGCAAGCAAGTGGGGCCATATTGACAGTTTGAGGGTCATGCCCGGTATGGGCGGCCATGACAACCCGCCGGTAGTCTTTGAACTTCGGAGTCCCGTAGCTACAGTGCAGAATTTTTTTGACAAGTGGACAGAGTGCAATCATATTGACTTTGATGATCTAGCCGTCCGTAGCGCGATTCCGGAGCCCGGCGATGCGGCAGCCAGGTTCATACAAATTAACATACCTGATGATTCTTCAGACAGCGGCGACATGTCCTCGGATTCATTCTGAAAGGGATGAACCGATAAGGTTACTGTTCACACCCCGCTTAGAAACAGCGTGCTGCGAACAATAACACGCTTCGCGATGCACAGAAATGGCAAAAAACGCTATTTCGCGCTGTTTAATTCGGGATTTTCACGCATACTACGCGCGAAAACACCTCGCGGGATATTACCAGTGAACAGTAACCCGATAAGAACAATTGAAAAAATCCCATACCGGCTTGACAATCTGCCCGAAACCCACTATGATATCATAGTATATAAGAAAATGCTGTGAAGAAGAGGAGTACATGCATAACCCCGACAGAGAGAACGGTCCACTGGTTGAGAGGCTGTTCAGGGAAAGTATGGATGGAAGGTAGCTTCGGAGCGGGGTTCCCCAAAGCAGGACGCAAGTAGGGAGTCACGGCCGGTCACCGTTAAAAGACTCAATGAGATTGCCGGAGAACTATTTGTGATACGGCAGAAGCCAGGTGGTACCGCGGAAGATATTTCGCCCTTTGCATAGTGATTATGCAAGGGGCGTTTTTTATATCATAGGAAAGTGTTCCTATGATATGAAAAAGCCCTCCGGGCAGGATGCACACTGCGCGGTAAGGAAACAGGGGAGGTGGAGGCTTGAAAAAACAGGGAGGATTACAGAGCTGTGAATCCTGTGGTAATTATATTTATGATGAGGAATATGGTTATTACGTCTGTGAGGCGGATCTGGATGAAGATGAAATGGCGTCATTCCTGGGAAATCAGCGCTTTGTATGCCCTTACTATCAGACAAACGATGAATACCGCATTGTAAGGAAACAGATGTAATACCGGCAAGGAGGCGTCAGATGGCAGATAAACTCCGGATGGCTGGGAACAGCCGGACAGCAGGAAGAAGAACGGCCGCAGTATGCGCGGGGAGAAGATTTGCCGTGGTGGCTGCTATGATTATGACAGCTATTATGTTTACAGCATGCCGGGGGGGAGGGCCTGTTTTTAAAAGGGCAGCCGCACAGGTGCCGGGGACGCTGGAGAACGGAACGTACATGGGCGGAGACGGCAGATTTACCGTTGAGGCCGATGAGGCAAGGTGGCAGATCAGTGACAGCGAGGATTCATGGGAGCTGAGTCTCCTGGAAAACAGAAGCGTCCATATTTCATTTTCTCCCACCGAGGGCCTTACGGAAGACATGATTAAAGATTTTCAGACATCCTTTGCAGACGGTTATGTGGAGACATTAAAAGAAGAATATCCGGATATACAAAAAAAGGATATCCGTGAAGTCAGCGCAGAACTGGCTGGGCTGGGCATGACAATGACGGATCCGGGAAGCGGATCTGGGATGTATCAGTTTCTTTATCTGGCTTCGGACGGAGAGAATGGCTATCTCATTACATCGGCATTTCCCATAGAACAGGAGACAGCCCTGAAACAGGAAGTGATGCAGGTGATAGAATCCAGTCGTTTTATAGAAAAAGAACAGACATAACAATCCACCCATATGTAACCGTATGATATATGATATCAGGAAATATACAAAAAGCAGTAAAGATACAAAAAGCAGAAAAGGAGAAACCCATGAAAGAACTAGAAAAAAATTATAATCCGGCGGATATTGAAGAACGCCTCTACCAGAAATGGCTGGACAGCAAATATTTCCATGCCAAAGTAAATAAGGACAAAAAACCGTTTACGATCGTAATGCCGCCGCCAAACATTACGGGACAGCTCCATATGGGACACGCCCTGGACAAAACAAAGCAGGAAATCATAATCCGCTATA
>CATWBR010000114.1 GCA_958349075.1 uncultured Clostridium sp. | reverse complement strand
AATTAATCTTAAAAGTTTGCTTTATATTATCTCTGAATCCAACCCGAAATACCTCGAGGTAAAAGGTTCACGACAACATAGTGACCGCGACAAGACCTCCCTCCGCACTTGACGAAAGAGACAATCAGCCTCTGAAGCCGGCGGACGGGGCAATAACCTTCGCTGAGTCTTCAGTCCCGTCGACAACCTGCTCGGGGAAGGAAGGAGAAAACTTTCCGAAGGGGACCTTGGAGCCCGCCGGTGCTTAGACGGCGTTCTTTGACGTCTTAGCATCCGCTGTGCGCTCCACAAGCGGAAGCGAGTCCCTGTAGGAATTTTTTCTCCTGGATTCCCCTCACCACAAACTATAAACCGGGACTGAAGACTCATATCCAACCTCCCACTACCCCGTCCGCCGTCTTACAGAGGCGTCCTCGCATCTCAATTAAATCCTTATTTAACGGTAGCTCTTTTCTAATATCTCAATAATATCTTCCTTGGAAAGAGCATATTTTTCCCATTCTATACCGGTATTGTCAACGGTAATGTCGGCGATCTTCTGGAAATCGTCCGGGGTAATCCCGTACTCCGACATTGCCGTATTTCTCATTCCGGTTTTCTCCATCAGTTCCACCAGGCCTTTAACAAATCCGGCTCCCGGTTCCTCCGGATCGGCGGCGATTCCCAGAAAAGTTCCGAGTTCGTCCAGAAGCTCCGGGCGAAGTTCTTTTACCTTGCCGTAATACGCCTCGGCAATAAACAGCAGGGACAGTCCGTGTGTAACCTTTGGAAACAGCCCTCCGATTGTCTGTGCAATAATATGGTGGGAGGTAGTATTTACAATTGCCTGGGTGTACCCGCCCAGAATATCGGCGGCATAGGCCATCCAGGTACGCGCTTCCATATTCTCTCCGTCGCCGGATACTACCGGAAGCCACTGCCCTACCACCTGCACGGCCTCCTGGGAGTAAACATCCAGAAGACGGTTCTCATGCTCATTGGAAATAAAGCATTCCGCAACATGGAACAGTGCATCGAAGCCCTGATACAAAGTCAGGCTGTGGGGCAGAGTCTTCATTAATTCCGGATCGATAATTGAAAGAACCGGAAAGATTGCATCCAGCGCGAAATCCAGTTTCTCATTCGTATCCTCATTGGTAACTACACAATATGGATCCGTCTCCGTGCCGGTGCCGGATGTTGTTGAAATCGTGACGATCGGCGCCGCCGCGTTCACTTCCTTCCTGCCGCCGGTGCCCGTACCGGCATAGTCCCAGAGATCCCCGGGATTGGCCATCATGATGGCTGCGGCCTTTGCCGTATCCACGCTGCTTCCTCCGCCAAGGCCAATCAGGAAATCACAGCCCGTCTCTTTTGCCAGAGCCGCCGCCGCCATAACGCCCGACTTCGTTGGATTTGGTTTTACTTTATCAAATACAACGGCCTCCGTATTATTTTCCTTCAGCAGTGCGAGAACCTTGTCCTGGATTCCCAATTTTTCCATCAGCCCGTCCTCTGTAACACAGATCAGGGCCTTCTTTCCGGGCAGTTTCACGCCTGCCAATTCCTTTAATCTTCCCGGGCCGAACAAAACCCTGGTTGGTGTATATGTATCTACTAAAAACATCTCATTCTCTCCTTTTCATGTTTCCGGTGCTGCACAATAAGTTCGGAATACATCATCGCCGGACGGCCACTGATACCAGCCTGTATCCGCCGCCTACCAGCTTATAAAACCGTTCTTCAGCTTATCGTCACGTTCCACAACCAACTGATTAAAACCTGTAATATGCACGTCTTCGCATGACACAACCGGAATTACGGCATTTAATTCTCCCGCCATTGCAGTCTCAGCCAGGCGTCCCTCAAAGGTTCCGCCGCATACGCTTCTCTGACGGAATAATTCGTTCAGGCCGATCTCTCCGCGGAAGAATTTCTGCGCAAGGCGGGTGGATGTGCCGGTGCCGCAAGGGGAAATATCCGCCTGGGCATCGCCGAAAATACACTGTGCCCTGTAACTGCCGTCCTCCTCCGCTTTCGTGCTGTAGTATAAAAGCTGATCCAGGTAATTAATTGCCGGGTTAACCGGATGCACCACCTGGATTTTGGCATTGGCCTCCTTCAGGATTACGCGGCTCAGCGCACGCAGGTCTGATATCCGTTCTTTCCGGATTTCATCATGTATCCTGTCAATATCAACCAGCACGAAAAAATTGCCTCCGTATCCGATATCTACGGTGAATTCTCCGATGCCCGGGACATTCAGTTCCAAATCCTTTTTATACAGGAAAGCCGGAACATTTCTGAGGGATACCTTACCGGCATTTCCCTCCTTCACCTCAACCGTCACCCGCACAATACCGGTCGGAGTCTCAAGCACCACTTCCGTCTCCGGCTCCTTTACGGGCACCATCCCCGTTGCAACCAGGGACTTGGCCACGGCCAGTGTCCCGGCACCGCACATCGGCTGATAAGTCAGATCGTCTATATAAAACAGCCCGTAATCAGCTTCCTGAGCCACCGGTTCGGTCAGGATTGCCCCCACAAGGGAGGTAAATCCACGCGGCTGCTGCATAATGCAGGTTCTTAAGTGATCGTAATGGGTACGCATATAATCCATCTTTTCGCTGACGCTTTTACCGTATAATGTTGGAATTCCACTGGTGACAATACGGATCGGCGTGCCGGTCGTGTGGGCGTCGATGACATTAATCATCTGTTCTATTAACATATCTTAATCCTCCTGATTCATCTCTTTTTCCGTCGCTGCACAAAAGCGGTGCAATTACCATTTTGCACAGCACAGCCCGGGATTCTTATATCCCGTTTTTCATCCCGCGATGCAGCCCTATCGGCCCATCAGGATAAACGGAATCTGCGAAATAGCCGGAATAAACGTGACAAGCGCCAGGGCCACCAGAGACGCTATCGTAAACGGAATCGCCGCTTTTACCGTATCCCCGAACTTGCACTTGGCAATATTCGTTGCGGAATACAGGCACACACCCACAGGAGGTGTGCTCAGGCCGATTACCAGGTTCATGCAGACGATCATACCCGTCTGGATGGGGGAAATCCCCAGTCCCTGCATGGCGGGAGCCAGGATCGGCGCCACCAGCATAATGGCCGGTGAGCTGTCCATAAACATACCCACAACTAGCAGAGCCACATTAATTAGAATCAGTTTTACGCTCAGAGGCGCGTTCATCACCACCAGCGCTTCGGTCAGTTTAACGGCCCAGCGCTCATTTGAAATAACCCAGCCGAACAGGTAACAGCCGCCTACAATCAGCATTACCGTGCCGCTGTCAATCGCGCTGTCGATCAGGGCTTTCCAGAGTGTTTTCCGTGTCACGCTCTTATATACGACACAGGAGAGGAACAGGGAGTATAACACCGCCGCTGCCGCCGCCTCGGTGGGCGTAAACCAGCCGAACATGATGCCGCCGACTACAATCAGAGGAAGTCCAAGGCAGGGCAGGGCATTGACCGTAGCCTGTCCCCTCTCCTTCCAGGTTGCTTTCGGGAGCTTCTTAAAATTCTTTTTCAGCGCAAAAACGTACACAAGCATTATCATGATAAGACCCATCAGAATGCCCGGCACAACACCGGCTATAAACATATCTCCGACAGAGACCTTGGCCGCCGCGCCGTAAATGACAAATGCCAGGCTGGGCGGGATAATCGGCGCGCAGGTAGAGGCAACGGAAGTCAGTCCGGCCGCAAAAGCCGGTTCATAACCCTCTTCTTTCATCGCCGGAATCATCAGGGAACCCACCGCGGCGGTTCCTGCGACCGCAGATCCGGAAATCGTACCGAACATCATACATACCAATACATCCACCATGCCGAGCCCGCCGCGGATATGTCCGATAAATGACTGTGCCATGCGCACCAGGCGCATCGTAATGCCGCCGTGGTTCATAATGTTTCCAGCCAGCACGAAGAACGGCAGACACAGCATTGTAAAGCTGTTGACGCCATATATAATTCTCTGTGGCACAAGTGCGAGATTCGCATCGCCTGTGCTGAAAAGTGCATAGGAAACCGTTGCAATGACAAGTACAAACGCAATCGGAACTCCTGCAGCCAGAAACAGAAAGAAACTGCCAAATAAAATAATGCTACTCATCTGCCGCCTCCTCTTCATCTCCGGGCAGAGGAAGCTTTACAGCTTCCCCGTAGTAAATAGTTTCTAACAACTGGACGAATGTATAATATGCCATAATCACACCGCAGACCGGAAGTGATACATAGAATATTGACAGAGATACCTTTACCGTTGTTCCCATATGGGATATCTGCCCCAGTGTATACTGTGCGCCGGAAATGATGAACAGAACGAGCGCCACCAAAAGGACCACGTCTGCCAGAATCACAATGGCCTTCTTAATCCTGTCGTGAAAGCAGTTGATAATAATATCCACTCCGATGTGCAGGAGATGACGGCTGGCAACAGCGCTGCCCAGCATCGTCGTCCATATAAACATGTAACAGGAAAAATCACTGGCCCAGCTCATGGATAATCCCACCCAGCGAAGTACAAACTGGCCGATGACCGCAAAACAGAGAGCCAGGCTGAAAACGCCCAGTACAGCCCTTGTTACGGTATTGATTACATCGCCAATCTTCCTAAGACGTATAATTAAATTTTCCATATTCTCTCACCCACTCTATCTGTCTCCGCATCAAAGCGGCGCCTATTGCTGAATCATGTTGACAAGCTTTTCCCATTCCGGATACTGCTTATACATCTTGTCATATACAGGCTGGACCGCTTCCCTCCATGCATCCAGATCGTCGGGGCGGGTTACGGTGTAGCCTTTTGCCTCATACTCGGCAATCAATTCTTCGTCTGCCTGCAGGAACCATGCCCTCTGTGCAGCACCGGCTTCCTCCGCGGATTTGCGGATCAGCTCCTGATCCTCTGCGCTAAGTGCCTCAAACCATTTCTGGTTTGCAACAATCAGTCCGCTTGTATAGAAATGATGGATATCACAGATATTGTCGATTGCTTCAATGTATCCGTCGGCCTTAGCATAAAGTACGCTGTTGTCCTGGCCGTCTACCACGCCGTTCTGGATACTGGTGAAGATTTCACCGGATGACAGGGAAATCGGAGTGGCGCCGAGCGCCTCATACATAGCCACACATACCTCATTTGTCATACTTCTCATGCGGACGCCCTTCATGTCTGCAACACTGTTGATGGTAACGCCCTTTGTCAGGATATTTCTCCATCCGTCCTCGTGGAATGCAAGTCCCAGGATACCGTCCACCTGATCAACCTCTTTCAGGATCGTCTGGCCGAATTCGCCGGTCAGGGCCTTCTCAACAGTCTCAGGTGAGTCAAAAAGGAATGGGAGCTGGATAACGCCCAGGTCGGACACATACCCGCTCAGGGCTCCGGTGGACGCCCACATAACCTCCAGGTTACCGTTCTGCGTCATCTCCACACCCTCAACGTCGTCGGTCGTCATGTCTCCTGCAAATACTTCCACGGTGACGCGGCCGCCGCTTCCTGCCTCCACCAGTTCCTTGAACTTATTTGCTCCGTAATCATAGGGAGAACCGGTTCCCGTTACATGGGCAACACGGATTTTATAGCTGTCACCGGAACTCTGTTCTGCCGATGCCCCTCCGGAGCCGCCTGCTGCCGTTGCCGTCCCTCCGGAACCGCTTCCGCCACAGGCTGAAAGAACGATCATAGATACTGCCATTACACATGCCAACACTTGTTTCTTCATAAAGTAACCTCCTTAATATACCCTCGTCTCCTGCATTAATCGTCTTTGATCCATCGTTTCTAATTCATCATTTTGAATGTTCCGGCTAAGCATCCGTCAGGAACATTAATCGCCTTTTCCCTTTAAACTTGTTGTCCGGAGCCCCCTTTTCTCCTCTTTTGCCACATTGTAAATCTCTTTAGATTAAACACTAATCATTATTGATTATCTCATGAGTATAGAATAAACCATGGTATTCCCTTTGTCAAGCATTACTTACAGGATTTTGCCGTTTTCAAGCCCCGTTTTGTTGATAATTCCTAATTTATCAGGCACGTATACTGCTAATTTCCTTAAACTTCCATTTTCCCTTTGATGAATCCACTAATCACTATATAGTAATGTCAGACCAATAGCAGGTAGTGTGACGGTTACAAAAAAGAAAACGGGCCAAATTCATTTGCAAAAACTGAATTTGACCCGATGCTTTTTTCTTTTTCATCCCATTTCGGATAGAATAAAACTGCCTTAGCACGCAGTGCACATCCTCCGCGGAGTGGTTTTCCTTAACAGAGCAGTTTTCCTTAACAGAGCGGTTTTCTTTAGCAAAGCGTTTTTTCTAACAGAATGCTTCCTGTTAAAGAAAAGAGGTGCTTCCCGATAATCAGAAGCACCTTCCTTTTGTATAACCAACTGTTTATCAATCAGATTGTATAAAGTTCCGGGCGGCGATCCTTATAAGCCGGCAATTTTGCCCTTACCTGCTCTATGCGCTCCGAATCAATCTCGGCGCAAAACAAAGTCTCCACCTCACCGGCGCTTGCAACCACAACGCCCATCGGATCAACCACAACGCTCTCTCCCATTCCGTTTGCGCCGACCTGATCACAGGCCACCATATAAACGGTGTTCTCAATCGCCCGCGCGGAGATTAGAGTCCGGAACTGGGCGCTCTTTAACGGCCCCGGCACCCATGCGGTAGGCATAATGATGATATCCGCGCCTTTAGAACGCTGATAGCGGGCAACCTCGGGGAACCGGACCTCATAACACACGAAGAGGCCAATTCTACCGAATGGGGTGTCAATCGGCTCAAAGAACTTGTCCCCCGGTTTGTTGTCATCCGACTCCTTATAGCCGAACGCATCATAAAGGTGTGTTTTCCGGTAAGTGGATGCAATCCCGCCCTCGCTGTCGATCACTACCGTACAGTTATAATTGCGGTCATCCTCCGGATCCTCCACTTTCTCGTTCATGCCGAAGATAATCCAGAGTCCGTTGTCTTTGGCAAGTTTTCTCATCTCTGTTACAAACGGCCCATCCAGGGTCTGTGCCGTCCCAAGGCAGACGGCGCGCTCGGTCCCCATTGGAAAATGGCTCATAAAACATTCGGGAAATATCATCATATCCGGCTGATAAAGCTCTTTTGCCGTGGCAACCGCTTTCTTGGCTTTTGCCAGGTTTTCTTCCGGCAGTCCCTTCTGCTCAAGCTGAGCTAAAACAAATTTACTTTTCATAGATTCTCACCTTTCAAATACACGTTAACTGTTATAGATAGCTGTTCTTAACTGCGGCCCGCCTGCTTCAAACACGCTCTAACTGATTTGTCCCAGAATTCTTGGCAGGAAGAGCGCAATCTGCGGAATATACGTTACTAATAAAAGAGTAATTACACTGGCAACTATGTACGGGACAACCGGTTTTACAATATCCTTCACCTGAATTCCCGAGACTCCGCAGGCCACATACAGGTTACAGCCAACCGGCGGAGTAACCATGCCAATGGCAACGTTCATAACCAGCACAACGCCGAGAACAATCGGGTTATAGCCGAGCTGTAATGCAACCGGCAGGAAAATTGGAACAAAGATATACATGATGGAGTTTCCGTCAATAAAGCATCCTGCAATCAGAATCACAATGTTTACAACAATCAGGAAAATAAAAGTATGGCCGCCTGAAATCTGAACGACAAAATCAGACAGCGCGTTGGAAATGCCGGAAACCGATAATACCCAGCTCATCAGCGCCGCATTACCGACCGTCCACATGACCGCGCCGGTCTGCTTGCCGGAATCCACAACGATTGCCAGTAATTCTTTCACTCGCAGCGTCCTGTAAATGAACATGCCCACTAAGAGTCCGTAGACCGCGGCAACAGCGGCCGCCTCTGTCGGTGTGAAAATCCCCCCATAAATTCCTCCCAGGATGATAACAGGCATCATCAATCCCCAGAACGCATCCTTAAACGCCGCCCACCGCTCTGCCGCACTGGCTTTCGGCGCGCGCAGCAGCCTGCTCTTGCGCGTCACCCACATGGATGCCGCAAACAGAGAGAATCCCATGAGCAGTCCCGGAACAATTCCTGCCATGAACAGAGTTCCGACCGATACGTTTGCTATGGAGCTGTAAACGACGAAGGAAATCGACGGCGGTATGATGATTCCGATTCCTCCGGCCGTAGCCATTAGGGCCGATGCATCACCTTTTGAATAACCTACGGCTGTCATGGCCGGAATAATAATTCCGCCGAGAGCTGCCACCGTAGCCGGGCCGGAACCCGAAATGGCGGCAAAGAAACAGGCTACCAACACACACACCAGAGCCAGCCCACCGTTAATATGCCCCACAAAGGACTGGGCAAATTTGATTAACTTGGTGGAAATCCCCGCTTTTTCCATGATATTTCCGGCCAGAATAAAAAACGGAATGGCAAGAAGCAGGAATTTGCTGATAGACGCATAATAGTTGAATGGAACCATGGAGAGCCCCATTCCGGATGTCAGAAGGGCGGCGACGCTGGAAAGGCACATGGCCGTTCCAATCGGCGCGCCGATGATAACGCAGAGGGAAAATACCAAAAGCATGGTTACGGCTGTCATTTTTCTTCCTCCTCTGTATTTTTAAATGTCTTGACAATGAACTCAATACTGCGGATCAGGATAAATGCCAGGCCTAACGGCACAAATGCGCCATACACCCAGTTCGGGATCTTTAAGGCGATTGACAGGCTGCCTATCTTCATCTGGCTTTTTACCATCGTAATTCCTGTATACAGTAACACGGAAGCCGCAACGCAGGTAAGCGCCGTATCTATGATTAAAAATATTTTTTTCATTTTCGGCTTCATCATCCCGGTAATCAAATCCAGCGTATAGTGGCCGTTCTCCTTACTGGCCAGCGCGCCGCCCACCGTGGACAGGAGGACGAACATCGCGCAGACCAGTTCTTCTGTAAAGGAAAAAGAGAAATGGAGTACGTATCTGGAAATAACGCCCAGGAACACTAATGTAAGCATCGTAAGCATAACAACTGCAACGATTACTGATTCAATGCTGATTGAATGTTTTTTCATAGGGCCCCCTTCGCTCGTTTTTTATTCTACGCCCCAGGCTTCGCATGCTTCCGGTCCGACGATTTTCTTATATTCTTCGATGGTCGGGGCAGCTCCGTCCTTAAAAGCTTTTAACTCTTCTTCTGTGGGAACATAGATTTTAACGCCGTAATCGATCATTTCCTTCTTCACTTCTTCTTCGGTCCTGCTCATATACTCACGGCCCCATAGAGCCGCTTCCGTCGCGCACTCCTGAAGAAGAGTCTGGACATCCGGGCTTAACTTATCCCACGCCGCCTGATTGGCAAGGAAATCGTAAAGCCCAAGCGTCGCGTTAACTTCGGTGATGTACGGCTGTACTTCATGCATGGAACCGGAATACAGGGTCTGGTAGCCGTTCATATTTCCGTCCACCGCGCCTGTCTGTAATGCGGAATAAAGTTCGGACCAACTGAGCTGCGTCGGATCCGCCCCGAGAGAACGCATTAAGGACATCTGAAGATCGCCGTAGGTACGCATCTTTAAGTTCACCATATCCGCCGGAGTATGAAGCTCGCGCTTGTTGTTGGCAAACTGCATGATACCGTTCGGAAATGTGCTTAAGTACACGACACCCTGCTTTGCAAAGAGGCCCTTGCTGAACTCGCCGCCGGTAGAGTCGGCTTTTTCCCAGGCCTGGTTATAACCTGCAAAGGTAAACGGTATGGAAGTTACCTGGAATGTCTGATCTACATCGGAGAATGAATTTTCACTGATTATGGCAAGTTCAAATGCGCCGCCGGATATCATCATCTCGACATGGCGAACCATGTCCCCTCCGCTCAACTGGCAGTTCGGGAAACGGTCTATCTGTACCTGTCCCCCGCTTTTCTCTTCCACAAGACGCTCGAACTCGATTGCGGTAAGACCGTCCATACCGGTATCGCCTGTTGCATAACTTAGTTTTAAAGATACCTTGTCATAGTTTTTACCGTCCGCTGCCGCAGACTCGCCGGATGCAGCGGCCTGGGGAGCCGCTGTCGATGCAGGCGCGGAGGAACCTCTGCCTCCACATGCGCAAAGACTTGTAACACAAGCTGCCGTTAATGCGATAGATATTATTTTCTTCATATTTTCACCTTCCCCGTCACTTTACCTTATTTCTCAAGATAATTGTTTACACAGTCTTCCATCTCGTCGAGCATAAGCTCCACCGCCTTTTTGCCTTTTTCAAGAGTGGCAGCCTGGGCATTGCCGAGGGTGCCTGTGTCGGTCATGCTGCAGTACGGTTCGCTCTTCATGATGGCCGGCCATCTGTCGTCAAACATATTCGGCGTGTTTGGAGCCTTGGACATATCCACCAGTTCCGGGAATAAGTACATCAGCACGGATGTCTGTGCTTCGCTCGCATGTCCGTGCGGAGCCGGAGTTTCCCACATACCCAGCTTATCCGATAAGGCCGGAAGGTACTGCCAGACGCCAACCTGCGCGTATTTGATTCCGAATCCGATTCTTGCATCTTCCAGAACCTCGTTTAAAGGCTGTGTGTTGTGAAGATGGTTGTTGACAATGAAGAAGTTTTTAAAACCGAGGCGTACAAACTCCGCAATTATCTCGCTGTATACCGCCTTCAGGGTTTCCCCCGATATTGCGATCGTTCCGGGGAAGGAAGTCAGGCTCTTGGACTGGCCTACCTCCAGGCATGGACCCACAATGCCGTTTACTCGCTCCGCCAGCATATCGGACATCTTCTTTGCTACCAGTATATCTGCTCCCAGGGGGTTGTGCGGGCCATAAACCTCACAGGCGCCGGATGGAAGAATAATTGTTTTTGCTGTTTTACTTCTCTCTGCAAACTCACTCCATGACATGTCTCTTAATTTGTACTGCATAATACTTTCTCCTTTCAGAACTTTAAATTAATTAGTAAGTAACTGCTTTCTATTAAAGCAAGTTACATGCCAATTCTTTTT